>JAKQGT010000034.1 GCA_029556005.1 Chlamydiota bacterium
TAGATGTCACGATTCAAGCGCAAATTTTAGAGCTACTGAGAGAATTCCAACAAAAAGAGCAGATGAGCATTTTGCTTATCACCCATGATCTCAGTATTATCGCAAATTTTTGCGACCGGGTGATTGTGATGTATGCTGGAGAAATTGTAGAAAGTGCTCCCGTCGAAGAGCTTTTCCGTGCTCCCAAACATCCTTATACCCGTCGTCTCCTGAATTCTATCCCCCGTTTGGATTTACCTCCCAAAAGGCAACTCTATTCCATTCATGGATCTCCCCCAGATTTAGGATGTAAATTAAAAGGGTGTAGCTTTCATAAACGTTGCCCTCATGCAATGCCTATTTGCCAGGAGGCAAACCCCAAAGTTTTTGAAGTAGAGCCTAATCATCAAGTCTCTTGTTGGCTTTTCAACCCTAGGTTGACACGTAATCAGGAGGGTAAATGATGAAACCTCTTATCCAAGTACGCCACTTAAAAAAATATTTCTCTTACAAAGGAAAAGTCTTAAGAGCTGTAGATGACGTGAGCTTTGAAATCTTTCCTCAAGAGACATTAGGATTAGTTGGAGAGAGTGGTTGTGGGAAGACTGCCCTGGCGCGGGCTCTGATGCGCCTTTATGAGCCTACACGTGGGGATATCCGTTTTGATGGAAAAAGCATTTTGGATCTTAAGCGGAAAAAAATTAAAACCCTGCGCCATGATATGCAGTATATTTTCCAAGATCCCTATGCCTCTCTGAATCCCCGAATGACGGCAGGAGAGATTATTGCAGAACCTTTAAATATTCATCGTATTTTAGACCCCTCCCAAAGAGAGGAGCGTGTTCATGAACTCTTAAAACTTGTGGGACTGCGCCCTGAGTATTATGGACGATTTCCCCATGAATTTAGTGGAGGGCAATGCCAACGGATTGGGATTGCCCGTGCTCTAGCTTTAAATCCCCGATTTATTGTTTGTGATGAACCGATTGCAGCACTCGATGTCTCTATCCAAGCGCAGATCGTTAATTTACTGAAAAAGCTGCAGGAAGACATGGGTCTGACCTATCTTTTTATCTCCCATGACTTGGCAATGGTTAAATATATCTCTACACGGGTTGCTGTGATGTATTTAGGACATTTAGTCGAGCTAGCACCCAGTATCGATCTCTACACAAATCCCCTTCATCCCTATACGCAAGGGTTACTCTCTGCGATCCCCATCCCAGACCCCTCAATTGAAAAAAAGCGAACGCGGATCCTTCTTAAAGGAGAGGTCCCCAGCCCAATCAACCCTCCCAAAGGGTGTGTGTTTTGTACAAGATGCCCCAAAGCGATGCCCCTTTGCCACCAAAAGCGCCCCCAATGGCAAGAAATTTCCCCTGGTCATAAAGTCGCCTGTCACCTTTATACCATGGAAAAAAAATGAACCTGCTCAATTCTTTAAAACACTATGCGAATCTTAACTTTACCAACATCTATCTCACAAAACAAATCGTTCATGCAGCCATCGATCATTGTCGCAGCTATTCCCTCTTTCAAAGTAAAATGGATCAGGTAGATAAATATCTATTTGCAACCGATCTTATTTTTATCTGTTGGTCTGGAATTCATCTTGATAAAGAAATACCCTGGCGCGCTCCCTCTAACTGGAACACGGTTTTAAGTAGTGGATCCATTGTGGGGGTAGGTTTTGTTTCCTATCTAGGTGTCTCGCTTCTAAATACTGCCTATAATTCCAGAAGACCTAACCTTGAGGAGCTAATAGACAACATTCCCCTTCACCAAAGAGAAAACATCCAAGTCCGCTGGGAGCGACCCGAAGAGGAAAAATACACACAATGCTTATCTGTAATAGAAATGACCCTGACTTTAGCTCTCGCCTATTTTTCTAACTCCCCTCAGCCCTATTGGGGTATCGTGCTCTTACAGCTTTATAGTTTTTATATTTTTACTGATACACCCTGGCTTAAGTTTGAAAGGAAAATGGGCAACCCCGGAGTTAGAGTCTCTGAGTCTCCGGTTATTCAAGAGGCACTCGATCGAGTCAACCAATTTGTTTTTTCTTCCTACTTCCTAATGCTTCCTAAGAAAAATCCCCGGGAAGAAGAAAGCTGTGCGATTTGTTTGGAAACCAAACCCGACACCTACCATTGCATCCATCACCTATTTCATAGAAAATGCATTGTGGGACATCTCTATGGAAAAAGTGAAAACTTCATCTCAGGATTTCAAGTGATGGCACAGATCCAAAATGGGCAGGCAAAGAACTTACGCTTTACGCTTAGAGAAGATCGACTCCCCTCTTGTCCCAACTGTAGACGCGATCCCTTGAGATTCCAGTATAAGGTTCTGACAATAGGGCATTAACACTTAACGAGGGGTACTACAACAGATCCAGACAGGGCAACGAGAAGATTTGAGAATTTTTTCCACAACAGCCCCATACCCTTTGGTTGCTCCAGAACCCGTTATCATCGTCCCCAAGACCAAAAGATCAAAGTGTTCTTTTTCGATTAACTCTAAGATAGCCCCATCCACCGTTCTGGCATTCACAACACGCAATTTCATGGCGATATTGAATTCTCTACCGATGGCTTCTGCCCTTTTAAGGATGGATTCAGCAACCA
>JAKQGT010000036.1 GCA_029556005.1 Chlamydiota bacterium
GGATTTTTGTTGTTGCAATGGATTGGGCCATTGTAAATAACGCTTTACCTCGTATTCAAAGAGATTTAGGGGCATCTCTTGCCGAACTCCAGTGGATTGTTAATGCCTTTGGGTTGGTCATGTCTGTGACCATGGTTACGATGGGGCGTCTTGCCGATGCGTATGGGCGCAGGCGTCTTTTTATGTTGGGGCTACTCATTTGTGCTTTCAGTTCGTTAGGTGCAGCCCTCTCCCCTCGTGCTGCATGGCTCATTGGATTTCGCTCTTTTCAAGGTCTTTCGAATGCCATGGTCATCACGACCTCTCAATCGTTAATTACGCATGTGTTTCCCGAAGAAAAACATGGAAAGGCTTTGGGGATTTGGACGACCTTAGTGGGACTAGGTCTTGCCATGGGGCCTGTTTTTGGAGGGATCATCATTGCGATTTCGTCCTGGCATTGGATCTTTTATTTTAATATTCCTTTTCTTGTGATCGGTGGCATTTTGGTTCGATTGACCGTTAAGGAGTCAAAGAATACTGAACAAAGTGCAAAGATTGATGTTCCAGGACTCTTCCTTTTAGTTGTAGGCTTAGGAGCCTTAATTATGGGGGTCATTCAAGGGCCAGAGTGGGGATGGGATAGTCCTATTATATTGAGTTTGTTTGGATTGGCTGCACTTTTTTTAGCTCTTTTTTATTTTGTGGAGCACCGGGTTCCTTCTCCCCTCATGCGCTTTGAGTTTTTTAAACAAAGGAAGTTTTTTGCAGCCGCAATTGGAAATTTTTCAGTTGTTTTCCTTTTCTGGGGGATCTTTTTTTTGATCCCTCTCTACCTTCAAAATATTCTCAGTCGCACTCCCTTTGAGTCGGGGATGTTGATGCTAGCTATTTCCCTCCCTTTTGCACTTGCGTCCCATTATGCAGGACCTTTAGGGGATAAAATCCCGAAAAAATACCTTCTTTTAAATGGCCTTTTTCTCGCTATGATCGGGACGCTTCTCATGGCCTTTTTAAATGTAGAGCCTCTCATGGGACTGATGGTGACTGCGCTGGTCTTTTTTGGTGTAGGAGCGGGAGCGGTATTTGGCCCTTCGACATCCCTGGGAATTTCTTCTATTCCCCGCAACTATACCGGAGTGGCTTCAGGGGCATTAACGACAATCCAGGAGGTGGGGGGAAGTTTGGGTTTAGCTCTTGTAGGAACGGTTTTACGGGTCATGGAGAAGGGTAAGATTTCCATAGAATTACAAAAAGAGGGGATTCAACTCTCTCCCCTCATGCAACAGAAAATTCGTTCCCTGATGTCCTCTTATGAGCAGTTAATAGCTTATTTGAGTCATCAAAGTGCAGAGATGCATGATAAAGTGATAGAGGCCTTTAAAAAAGCCTTCATTTTTGGATTCCAAGGGGGGATGTGGCTCTCAGTTTTCGTTGCAGTCTTGAGTATTTTTTCTATTTTTACATTACTGCGAAAAGAAAAGTAGTTGAACCTATCCCACTCATCCATTTACTGGGATAGGTTCTTACTTCTTTTTTTTATGGAGAAGATCTTCGGTCAGTTCGAGTTGCATTTTTTGGAGCTCGATCAATGTTTCCCACTGCCGTTTCATAAATAAGTCGAGCTTAGAGTGGAGTTGCTGAATTTCAAGCTCAGCTTTTAAATTGGTGCAATAATCTTCATTCGCCCGCAAATGATCTTTTTCAGCCTGGCGGTTTTGGCTCATCAAAATGATAGGGGCTTGAATAGCAGCTAAACAAGACAAGACCAGGTTCAGAAGAATATAGGGATAAGGATCGAAGACTCTATTGTAAAGTATGAAAGAATTGAAGATCATCCACAGAATCAAAATGGCAAGAAAAGAGGTAATAAATTTCCAACTGCCTCCAAATTGTGCCACTTTATCAGCTAATTTCTCTCCAAAGGTGAGGTCACGATCGAACTTTTTGTTGACGTTTTCCGATAAGACCTCTTGAGATTGCATGCTTTCAAGCACCTCTTTATCCAAGCTAGAAAGAGCCCCTTTATCTTGCAAAAGCAATTTTTCCACATAATGCGTGCGGAGTTCTCTTAAGTCGGGGTAACACACAAAACCATTGCGGTTAATATGGGGGTGTTTTTGTAAGGCAGATTCGATGATAGAATTTTGAATCAGCCTAACGGGGAACAGCTTAGTATAGCAAAATTCTTGGCCGCAGACTTCGCAATTGCTTTTCTTGTGATTATTAGGAGTTGCCATTTTTTCACCTTTTGTTTTTTTAATAGTGAAAAAAAAATTCAAAATCAACATTCTTTACCATATGAACCTATTTCTACTGGGAAGTTGAGTCATGGATGACTTTTGGGATCAAACACTTTTTACAATTCATGAAACCCCCGTTTCGGCGGTGAACCTTCTCACCTGCTTGTTTATCGTGATCCTTTCTTTTGCACTCGCAAAAGGGGTGAGGGGTTTTGTAATGCGCATGACCGCTTTAAAAGAGCATGTAAATAGTGCGACTCTTTATGGCATCGGGCGCCTTTCCTATTATAGTATTTTGCTCATCGGGATCTATATTGCTCTAACGACAATTGGGATAGATTTAACGGGTGTGGCTGTTGTGATCGGGGCTCTCAGCGTTGGGATTGGCTTTGGGCTCCAATCCATTTTTAACAACTTTGTTGCAGGGATCATTGTCCTTCTGGAGAAAAAAATTCGTATCCATGATCGGATTCAGTTGGAATCTGGGGATTTAGGGATTGTTTCAGAAATTAATGTGCGGAGTACTGTTATTCGTACCCCTGACAATCGCAAGATTCTCATCCCCAATACAGAAATTGTTTCAAAAAGGGTTATTCATTGGACTCAAGAAAGAAACCCTCTTTTTCGGATGCGTATTCCTTTTTCTGTGGAAAGAACGGTAGAAAAAGAAGAGGTTAAGCAAATAGCTTTAGAAGCGCTTCAAACACTCCCTCAAACTTCGGAGAAAATTCCCCCAGATTTGTGGCTTACGAAATTATCAGAAACGCTTCAAGAGTTTGAGTTGGTGGTCTGGGTTAGCACCCGTGATGTTGAGCTAGGCTCACAATCGCTATCGGGGGGGTATTTGTGGGCTCTTGAAAGTGCTTTTAAACAAAAGGGGATAAAATTGCAGCAAGCGAGCCGGATCCTTCTGCATACCTCTCCATTACATGAACTATGAGGTTATTATGAACAAACTCATTCTACTTCTTCTTTTATCCTTTACCCTTCAAGCAGCTGAAAAAAAGCCCGTTCGGGTTTATGTCGATGTGGTGGGAGATCTATTTCATGCAGGGCATGTGGCATTTTTCAAACAAGCGAGAACTTATGGGGATTATCTGATTGTTGGCATTCATGGAGATGAAGCGGTCACAGAATACAAGCGTAGACCCATTCTTTCTCTTGAAGAGCGCAAAACAATCATTGAAGCCTGTCGGTATGTGGATGAAGTGATTGTGAATGCTCCTATTGGAATTACAGAAGAATGGATGAAAAAGTACAATATAGACTTAGTCCTTCATGGAGACGACTATAAAGAAGATCGTATCGATGAACAATATAGTGTACCCAATAAGATGGGAAAATTTAAAACGGTACCTTATACCAAGGGGATCTCAACAACGGAAATTATTGAGCGCATTCAGGGACGCTTAATAGAAGTGATGCGTGAACAGTGGAAATAAAAATTGTTGAAAACCCTTAAGGATTGAGGATTGCAATATTGAGTCATACAAATGATCCTTTTAGCAAATTCAATTTTTGTATAGAGTGAAACCTTATACTCAAACAAGGAATAACCATGAATGGAAGATGGATTGTTTATTTTTTATTATCTATAATGGGTTTTGCATATGGACAAAATCAGAAAGAGCAGCCAATTTTGTATTATTCTGATGATTGTGCTATTAAAATCACACCTGGAGCAGGTCCAAGAGTCCAAAAAAGTTGGAATCCTTTTTTTACTGCGGATTTTATCTATTGGACAGTGCGTCAAGATGGGATGTTCTATGCCGTATCTGGGGGAAATGCAATTAATCCTTCTAAGGGATCAGTGTATGAGCCTGATTGGAGTTGGGATCCTGGTTTTAAAATTGGTTTAGGATTTAATCTTCCTCATGATGACTGGGATATTTTTGCCCAATATACATGGATTGATAGTCATGCGGAAGATTCCGTTTCAAAAAATCCAGGGACAACAACTCTTCTTCCCTACTGGGTTGTTAACGGGAGTGTCATTGCTTTAATCGATGCAAAAGCTAGATGGGATATTTCTTATAACGATCTCACCCTTGAAATGGCACGTAATAGCTATTTAAGCCAGTACTTAAAACTGCGTGTTCATGTGGGTTTTGAAGCTGCCTGGATTTATCAAGACTACAAAGCAACCCTTACAGATGTAAATAATTTTCAAAACCGCCTCGATCTCAAGCAAGATTTTTGGGGTGTTGGATTACGGGCAGGGTTAGACACATCGTGGCAGTTTACTAAAAACATCAGTTTTTATGGAGACTTAGCCCTGGCTACATTATGGGGACAATTTGATGTCGATCGTAAAGAGAGACAATCTCAAGGCGGCCTCTCAAATACGACATTTAATACAGGGGCAAAACCTCATACTTTAGAACCCGTTATTGCTATTCAAGCTGGGCTTCGCTGGGAGACTTGGGTTGATCAAGACCGCTTGCATTTTTTATTGCAAGCAGGATGGGAGCATCAAGTTTGGATTCTGCATAATGAAGTGATCAAGAACCTTATGGAGCCTGATCATGGAGGGGATCTTATTTTACAAGGCTTAACGATAAGAGGACGTATCGATTTTTAAATTAGGGAGTACATTGGAGCAACTGGGATGTAGGTAATCATTTGAGTTATCAAATAGTAGATTTTCATTGTGACTTGCTTTCGTATTTGGCTCATGATCGTACACGCAATGACCCCCTAAACCCCCTTTCGAATTGCTCTCTCCCTCAGTTACGAGAGGGAGGGGTCATCCTCCAAACACTTGCTGTTTTTACTGAAACCCATCCGGGATCTACTCAGGAAGGAGAAAAACAACTCTCTTGTTATCAGGAAATGTTAAAAAAATATGGAACTTCGTGTGCCCCTTTTTCTGCCTTTGATCCCACAAAAAAGATTACCCATTTTGTATTAGCTGTTGAAAATGCCTCAGCGCTTGTTGAAGAAAAAGAGTCGTTAGATGTTGGATTTGCACGTTTAGATGCTCAGGATTGGCTCTATGTAAGTTTGACATGGAATGAAGAAAATCGCTTTGGGGGAGGGAATAACTCCCATGCAGGATTAAAACGGGATGGAGAGCATTTCCTTGACTATTTGAGTGGGAAGAAAATTGCCATTGATCTTAGCCATACTTCGGCCGCCTTAGCGCATGATATTCTCAATTACATTCATAAAAAAGGGCTAGATCTTTTGCCTATGGCTAGCCATTCAAACTTTCGCTTAATCCATGACCATCGTCGGAATCTTCCCGATGCTATTGCAAAAGAAATTTTTGCTCTTGGAGGGGTGGTAGGAATCAATTTTATCCGAGCGTTTATTGGAGACAAACCTGAGGATTTTGTGCGTCATTTTCAACACGGCCTCTCTTTAGGGGGGGAAGAGGCACTCTGCTTAGGTGCCGATTTTTTTGGAGGGATTCCCCTTCCCGAAATCGATCATCTCAAACCCTTTTTTCAAAAAAATTATGAAAATTCTTCGTGCTATCCCGCTTTTTTGGAGCTCCTCTCGTCCTCTTTTACCCCTGAACAAATTCAAAAAATCGCTCATGAGAATGCTCTCTCTTTTCTTAGACGTTTAAAGAATTAAGAGGATCTTTTATAATATGACGCCATGTCATACGAAATCGAATTAGCAATTGGATCTTGCGAGTCTCCTTGGGATCTTGTGATCGAAGACGAGGAGATGGCTACTGCTTCATATTTAAAGTCTTGGGAGCAGTATATACGCGCTTTTTTCTCAAGTGCTCATGAAGCCTCTCTTAAAGAGCGTCTCATCACCCTCTTGGAGGATGAAGAAGATCAGATCCTTCTAGAAAAAATAGGGGCTATTGCTAGGCGTAACCAGAGATCTTGGTTTTATGGGATCGAAGCCTTAGGGCCTGCTGAGCTTCTTTGTGTCCATCAAGGTATCCAAGATTTTCCTGGGCAAATCACTCCTGTTATTGAAGGGGGGCGGTACCGTAATTATCCAGGAGAAGATCTCTTTTGGCAATTTTGGGAAACGCAACGCCTCCTCTTTGTGGGAGCTCGAGATGCTGTGACCCACTTAGAAGATTTAGAAGAGGCATTCACAGTCTACCCCGAAATCATCCCTCGTTATTTAGGGGCAGATCCATTCATTACTTGGATTGGTCATGCCACCCTTTTGATTCAGGTGGGAGGGGTAAATATTTTAACGGATCCTTCTTTTGGATTCGTATTTCCCTGTTTTATGCGTCACATTCTTCCAGCAGTCAGTCGAGAGGAACTCCCTTTTATCGACTTGATTTTATGTTCTCATAATCACGGAGACCATGCCAACCAGCTCGATTATTTTTCCCGTTTTCAGCCCGAAGTTTTTTCTGGAGCTCAAACCCAAGCCTGGCTTGAGGGAATGGGTTTTCAGCGCATTCATGAAAATGCGTGGTGGCAATCGACCCTTGTTTATAAAGAAGGACAAGAGATCAAAATTACAGCAGTTCCTGCTCAACATGGATCTCAGTTAGGCCTTTTCGATGCTAACAAGATGTTATGGTGTGGGTTTGTGATTGAGGTAGGGGATAAAATCCTCTATTTTGCAGGAGATACAGCCCTAGGAGTAGAGATGGTCGATCAA
>JAKQGT010000042.1 GCA_029556005.1 Chlamydiota bacterium
TGCGTACTTTGCAGTGCTCCTTGTCTTGGGATAAACTGATTTTCCATCCAGGTTAAGTAGTGGGTCTGGGCATTTTCGGGGCTGGTCAAGAGCATCTCAGCTTGAGAGATGACGACATCTTCGACACTTTTCTTTAAAATACGATTGAGGATTGCTCGGATTTCATCTTCGGTATTTTTATATTTTCTTTTGAGTGCTTCGTCGAGATCTGTCCGTGTGATTTTCTCTAGAATCTCGGGTTGTAAACGGAAGTGCAAGACAAGGTCTCCCGGTGTGGGCTCATGGCCGAGGACAGGGCGAATCCCCCTTTTTTGGCGGTCGATTTCCGATTGCGGGATTTTTCCCGATTCAAAGAGAGCAAAGTAGATGATGAGATCTTGATCTGAAGGTTCTTCTGATTCTAGCCCCATCTGCATGGCGAGTGCCGCTTTTTCTTTTTCTGTATAGAGCTCTTGAATGGGGTGTTTTGGGGGGAGCAACGCCTCATTGGTTTTCTTAAGGAGTGTGATCACCGTGGCACTCATTTGATCTTCAGTCCGCAGGGTCTGGTAGACAAAAATGAGGAGATCTTTTACGGTTTGCTTCAATTTTTCATCAGCTAAGTCTTCTAGAGCCTCTTTCGTTTGGGTAATTAATGTATCCCGTCTTTGCTCCTGTTGAGGGGTAAGGTTTCCTCTTTTATCGAGGACTGTAAAAAGGTTATTGGTGAGCTCTTCAAACAGGCGTTTCCCTTGGTCCCCTTCATACAGTCTTAGGTCTCCTCCCTCTTGTTCTAGGAGTTTCTCTAAAGCTTGCAATTGTTCGAGAATGACGCCGTCAATGGTACTGGTGTATTGGGCATCTTCATAGAGTGTTTTATTAGCGGTGTCGAGAACGGTATTGACGATATCGAGTTTAGATAGGAGGAAACTGGACCCCTGTTTCATCGTTCCCGAATAGGCTTTATCGAGGATCCAAAAGAGGGGGCGGATGACAAGTTGTAAGGGGATTTGGAGAAGATAAGTCCCTGCCCCTTTGAAGAGTTTTCCAGGAAGAGAAGTTGCTTCACTGCGGATTTCGACTAAACGTTCATTCCAATTACTTGCAACCAAGGAGAGTTTCTTCAAATGGAGGAACTCTTTAATCGCTTTATCAACGACCTTATTGATGAGTTCTTTGGCTTCAAAACCCCCATTGAGTTCAGGGTGTTCCAAGAAGTGTTGCATGCGGCGTGTTTTTCCCACACCGCCCGCTTCTCTTCCCTGGGGATCGGCATCGAAACGTGCTTCCGCTTGAATGTAGGCAACCAAGGCATTATTCAGATGTTGGATGGGGGTGAGGTGGTCTGTGCCTAAGGGGTTTTCATGAGGACGACGGACCAGAGAGGAGAGATGTTCTGTAAGAGAGGTGGTAAAATGTTTCGCAAAATAGTGGACCGAGTTATAGACGAAGGATACCACGAGTTTTGCATAGATTTTGGAAAAGAAACCCATCTGGGGACGGTTATCGATCTCTTCTTTGAGGAGTTCTTTAAACCGCTCTTCTCTTTGCACTCCTGAGAGAGAAGCTATTTGCTTGTGGACACGTGCAAAAACCTGTTCACTTTCCGCAGGAGTGAAGTCACCACACACGGTTTCCATCACCTTAAATGTGGAAAAAGTGGTTAAATTGTCAATGAGTTGCTCTTTTTGGAGATTAAATTCCCGTTGCCAGTCTTTCGGTTTTTCATGAGGAGCGCGGATTTGGGATTTTTCTTCGAAATTCCCAACCATTTGGGCAATTGCTGACTGAGGACGAGAAGGGGAGTGCATTTCTCCCATGTGTTTGGCAAGCGCTTGCGTTTCAAACCCCTTTTTCAAAAGTTTGAGAGCTTCAACAGGACGTCCTTGTTGGATTTGATGTTTAGCTTTAGATAGGAGGTGTCCTAATTTTGCGCGATCCTCTTTTTCAAGGTGGGGTTTTGCCAAATTATAAGTCATGCCGAGCCAATCTAACATGGTTGTAGAAAGGTGTTCCATCACACGTGAAGACGTGTAGGGATTGTTTTCGAAGAAGGCTAAGGCGAGATCGACTTTATCGGAGAGAGACCTTAGAGATTTCGAGGAGTGATCTTCAAGATCGTGCATCACTTTAGAGAGTTTAGCCACTTCATCGAAGTTTACAAGGGCAGTCCACAGGACTTGCGTCTCGGCGTCAGAGACCCCTTCATCTTGTAAATCGGCTTCAAAATCTTCTAAAAAGTCTTTTCCCCACTGCTCTTGAGCGCTCACCTCTTCTGTAATCCGTCTGGGGGGAACCTCATTTCTTTCACGGGCCACTAAATAGATATAACGGTGCAGCTCTGGAGAAGGGTGAGTAGAAGCGATCTCAAAAAGAAAGGCCGTGATTGCCCCTTTTACAGCTAGGGGAGTGAGTTTAGGTCCTACTTTTTCGAGTACAGCAGCTTCTATTCCTCTGAAAAGAGGGCTCGAGTTATCCAATTCATGAAGCGCTGTTTTGAGTCCATCTTCCATCACTTCTGGAATCGAGTCTTGACTGTAAGCGGTATGGTGGGCGATTAAGCGTTGCATTTTAAAGAGGGGGGGGAGGTTCTTCGGATTTTCTAAGCCAGACTCCGTGTCCCCTTTTAGGTAGTGATTTGCCGTTTCTTGAGCTTTGGTAGCGAGGGCATCATAGACGACTTCGACCCCTCTAGCCACATACCCCTTTTGTTTTTGCACTTCTGCTTGTACAAGCTTTAAGGCTGCAGGCAGGGCTGCTGCCATCTTGTCAGGGGTCTGTCCAAAGTTGGGAAGGAGAAAGGCTGTCATCTCTTTCTTAAGCTCAATGAGGGGATTGAGATAGGTATCCCAATATTTCATATAGGAATAGTTTTTGAAATTTTCTTTATAGTTATCTCGGTCCCCCAGGATGAGTTCTAATTTTACATGAGCTTCTTTTGCAGCTAGCTGGATCTCACCTGGATCGCCCCCGATTAATGCTTGTTGAAAGGCTTTTAAGGCATTTTCTAGCTGACGGATGAGAGGTTTTTCTCGACTTGCGAAATGGAGAGCATCTTGAGCAATAGCTGGAACTTGGGCAAGGGCTGTGACTCCATTGAGAAGTCCTGCTCCAGGAATCAGACTATCTAGACCTAAATAACGGGCGAGTGATGTCATAATGTTCTTACAACCTTCCTATTTTTTCCATGTCACGATTATATCAAAAACAAATTAAATTATGAATTTAAATGATTTATTATTATTATTTTGTATAATAATTAAATTTTAAATATTATTTTTAAAATAAAAATTGTTAGAAAAGGGATATGGACACAGGTAAAGAATTTGTTGAATGGACAGAAGAAG
>JAKQGT010000043.1 GCA_029556005.1 Chlamydiota bacterium
AGAAGACTCAAAGTAATCCGATAATTCCTTATCATTAACAAGGATGGAAGCGTTATATTCTGTGAGCTCGAGTGTTTCGGTGTAACGTTTAAAGCGTTCGTGGGGGAGTTCTGGAAGTTCGGCACGTATTTTTTCGATATAGGCTTTGGTTAAGATAATGGGGGGGAGATCGGGTTCAGGGAAATAGCGATAGTCTTTGGCTTCTTCTTTTGTCCGCATGAGAATGGTTTCTTTTTTATCGACATCTAGGCGCACGGTTGCGCTGGGTACGACACGATTCGGGTCTTCATGAGGTTTAGCTGTGTAGGCGCGGATTTGGCGACGGATTTCCGCCTCAATCCCGATTTCCATGAAGTTAAAGGAATTGAGGTTCTTGATTTCCACCTTATTGCGGAGGGTTTTATCTCCTCTAGGTCTCACAGAAACGTTGGTATCGATCCGAAGAGACCCTTCTTCCATATTACAATCGGAAACATCTAAATATTCCATGATCGCTTTGAGCGTAGTAGCGTAGGCAGTCGCATCTTTGGGAGAAAACATACAAGGCTCAGAGACAATTTCTAGGAGGGGGACACCTGCGCGGTTATAATCTACCCCTGCAAAGTCAGAAAAGTGCTTAAGCATCCCTGCATCGTCTTCGAGGTGGGCATGATGGATTTGAAAAATCTTTGTTTTTCCTTCTACATCCGCAACAACTTGCCCTCCAATGATGATGGGCTGCTCAAACTGCGTGATTTGGAAATTACGGGGAGAATCTGGGTAAAAATAGGATTTGCGATCAAACTTGCTAAATTCTGCAACTTCTGCACCAATTGCGCAGCCAAATAGGATCGCTTTGTCAACGGCCTCTTTGTTAAGAACGGGGAGAGCTCCAGGTTGTCCCGTATCCACAATTTCGATATTGGTATTGGGCTCATTTCCAAAGCGGTTAGGGGAGTGTGCAAAAATTTTTGAGCGGGTTCTGAGCTGGACATGGATTTCCAGGCCAATAACGGGTTCCCATTCTTCGTAAGAAATCTCTGTCATAGACGCACCTCCTTATCAAATAGGGGAGGGATAAATCCTGTGAGATTTAACGCTTTTTCAAATTGGTAGGCAAAATGCATCACCCGTCCATCTGACAGTTGGGGGCCCATCATTTGGATGCCATGGGGAAGCCCTTCATTGTTTTTTCCTGAGGGGACGCTAATGGCCGGAAGTCCGGCTAGGTTTGCACCGACTGTGTAGAGATCTTGCAAATACATTTCAAGAGGATCGCGTATTCCTGCAATTTCAAAAGCTGGAGAGGGGGTTACAGGCATCACGACCACATCACATTTGGCAAAGGCTTTCTTGTACTCTTCGATGATGAGAGTGCGCACTTTTTGTGCTTTTTTATAGTAAGCATCTTGATAACCCGATGAAAGAACAAACGTCCCTAAGAGAATACGCTGCTTAACTTCTGGTCCGAAACCCTCTTGCCTAGACATATCATAGATTTCATCTAAGGTTTTGGCTTTTTCAGAACGTTTGCCATAGCGGATCCCATCGAAACGGGCTAGGTTAGTCGAGGCTTCGGCAGTGGAGAGAATATAGTAAATGGGAATGGAATATTTGAGTTTATTGAGCTTCACTTCCACAATTTTTACCCCTAGCCCTTTGAGGACCTCTAAGGCATCATCAAAAACTTTACGGGACACTTCAGAGAGATCTTCTAAAAACTCCCAAGGCACACCAATTGTTTTTCCTTGAATCGAAGTAGATAAATGATCCCGATAGGTTTCGGGAAGGACCTGTTGGCTAGTTGCGTCATGCTTGCAATGGTGACCCAGAACCTCCATCATTAGAGCAGCATCTTGAACAGAGTTGGTAAAAGGGCCAATTTGGTCTAGAGAAGATCCAAAGGCGACAAGGCCAAAACGAGAGATTCTTCCATACGTAGGTTTAAAACCTACCGTACCTGTAAAAGCTGCGGGTTGTCTAATAGATCCCCCTGTATCACTTCCTAATGAGATCGGAGCTAGGCGTCCCCCTACTGCAGCTGCAGATCCTCCAGAAGATCCCCCAGGGGAGCGGGAAAGATTCCAGGGATTACGAGTAATTTGGTAAGCGGAGTTTTCTGTTGAAGATCCCATTGCAAATTCATCTAGGTTTGTCTTTCCTAGGATGAGGCCATCTGCTGCTTCAATGAGTCGTGTTGCTGTAGCGTCAAAAGGTGCAGTGTAATTAGAGAGAAATTTCGAAGCACAGGTCGTGGTTTCTCCTTTGATATGGATATTATCTTTAATCGCAATCGGGACACCGGCAAGCTTCCCCAAGGGTTTCCCTTGAGCTCTTTTAACGTCAAGCTCTTCTGCCTTTGTCATGACGCGATCTGATAAAACATTCAAGAAAGCATTTAGATCTCCATCGAGTATCTGAATCCGCTGGAGAAAGTAGGCAGCGATTTCTGAGGCTGTATGTTCTCCTTTTACAAAAGATTCATGGAGGGCGACTGCGGACTTACGGTACATGGCTAACCTTTAAAACTTGATCACGGGAGGAACGCGGATCATTCCACCGACGTGGGAAGGGCTATTTTCTAAGAAAGTTTCACGCGAAAGCATCTCTCCCACTTCATCTTCACGCATTACAGTGGAAACCGTTTCACTCACATGATTACAGATCTCTACCCCTTCTGTGTCTACTTCTTTAAGGTGATCGATATAATTTAAGATTGACTGAAGGTTTTTGTGGAGCTTTTCAATTTCTTCGTCTGAGCAATGAATTTTGCAGAGCTCTGCGAGATCTTGAAGTGTTTTTTTATCCAATTTAGACACAAAACCTCCTGTAAAGGGATAGAGCACCATTCTATAGAGAAATTCGCTAAAAGTCAATAACGGGATTCTTGCAAACAAGAACCCCGTTATTTTTGGAGAGAGGTTTCAAAATTAATAGGTTTGATTTCCTAACTTCCAATCACACTCGGGATAGGGGTCCCCATTAGGGAGTGTTGTAAAATCGTAAAGAACAATGTTGTTCTTAGGAGCCCAACAACAATGGTGTGTGAAAGCTGAGAAAAATAGTTCGTACAAGAACCCAGTCTTCGTCTGTGTGTTGTAAATCAGTTTGACGAAATTATCGACACTCCAATTTCCCAAAAATCGCCCTTTTTTGGGTTCAAAATTTGTGCTGAAAACATAGTAAATCCCCCCATGAATTCTAGGGGAAACCTTAGGCTGAGACCAATTCATGGGAATGGGAGAGTAGAAATACTCGGCATGCTCAACATCTTGGGTGGTGCTGAATGTAGAAGTAATCTTCATTTGGCGGTTATTTATAGGATCTTCTGAGACCACCTTGCGGACAGCTTGGCTCAAATAGGGGGGGCGCACTTCAATATAGCTCCCATTTAGGAATTGTCCCTCTTGGTACTCTCCTCCTCCTGTTTTAAAGTAAGTATAAAGCCCTTCAATTTCAGAAGTGCCTCGGGCGTTATTGATATAACCGGGACCTTTCATGAAGGGAGTTCCCCGAAAAACGTCTCCTAGATTGTGAGATAAGTTTGTGAGGGCACTAGCGTTATAGACCGTAGGATCTGGTAAAAGCTCGCTATTTTGGTAGACACATTCGACTAAACGGGGGTCATACATCCTAATATAAACGGTTTCTAGGAGGGCATGATTTTTCTCACTTCTCCATGCAGGGGCTAGATAGTTAGGTCCTTCCGAGGGAAAATTCTCAGGGGTTTTTAATCCAATGCTATTGGGTTTCTCACCGCGTAGGTCTGTTTGCAAGGGAAACAAGGCTAAGTTTGCAAAAGCAAAGTCTTTTTGATCCATATTCAACAGAATCGCACGACGGATATGAAAATGGTTATTTTCAGGTAAGAGTTCATTCACATTGCACTTATATTGATCGAGAGCATTGATGAGGTTTTGGCAGATCCCTTCACTTTCTCCTTTAGGGTCTAGAGTGATTCCCTTTAGAAGGGGGCCTTTTTTTCCGTCAGGATCAAAAGTATCATTGGTTAAGGTAACCCACAACAACTTATCAACTAGATTTTGAAAAGATCCAAATTGGTTGTTCGATTTAAAGTAGTAGGCATAAAAATCGTAGAATTTTTGAGATAGAGATTGTGGCGTTACATGGAAAGCGTCTCCATCAAGCAAAGCCTCTACTTCTGTGGTCGCATTGAGTTTGAGTGCCCAATAGTAAAAGTTATCATCCCGACTTGAGTCAAAATTTTCCGGGTTAAAGAAGTCAAATGAAACTGGATCAAGAATACGTACAATGGCTCGCCGGATGTTGTGTTGTTTAACGAACTGACACTTGTCATTGAATAGCTTTTGAAGTTTCTCTGTTTTCTCCTCTTGAGATAGACCTTGAAAATCCACTTTTTTGTATTCAGACCATAGACTGAGATTCAAATGCTTAATAGGACTTGCTTTAAGCTGAGCAGATCCACATAGCATAACTAAAACAAGCAGTGTTAATATAGACTTTAGCTTTTTCATAAATTCCTCTAGCTCCTTCTCCGTTAGCTTTTGAATGAAAAAAAATTTAATTTAACACCCCAATATGAGTCAAAGGATTTTTTTACTTTCTGTAAAGAAAGAGTTAAGCAAAAAAATTGGATGGTCAAATTCAAGAAATCCCTTTAATATGCAAAGGGTAGGAAACAGGAGATAGTACCTATGAAAGTCATTAATTTTATTGCACTGATACTTATCTTGATAGGAGCTTTAAACTGGGGATTATGGGGATTTTTCCAGTTTGATTTAGTTGCTTACTTATTTGGAGGAGACACCACGTGGCTCTCGCGCCTTGTTTATGCAATTGTAGGTTTAGGCGGTCTTTGGGGACTAACCTTTCTTGCAAAATGCAAAGCGATTTGCTGCAGTTCCTGCTGTAAAGGTGAAAAGTAGATTTTTCAATCTCATTTGAGACCGTTGCAAAAGCAGGGTTTAAGGATACAATGATTCTAGAGTCGATTGCGAATCTGATGTACCCTGAACCTGAATAGGTAACCTTTTCTTTGCAAAAAATTTCGCAGGTTTTTAATAATCTTTTCTGACTTAAGTTTGTCTGATGTGAAAAGATGCCTTCGAAAAGTAAGTTCCGCTTTCGTTCTTTGATCAACAGGTCGGCAGAGGATGTCTTTAATTGGCATTTGAGACCCCGGATGTTAGAGCGGTGCCTTCCACCTTGGGAAGACATTCGAGTTCTTTCTTCTGCAGGGCGCCCTGACCATTTGGGGTCAAAAATAGCTATCGATGGAAAGACTATAGGTCCTTTCCGCTCAAAAATTGAAATGCAATATACGCATTATGTAGCCAATGAATCCTTTAAAGCTCTTCAGACGACAGGCTTTTTTTCAAATTATGAATACGAAACCATTATTACCCCTCAAAGTAGCCATACGTGTGAAGTGATAGATCAGTTTGAATTTACCCATGACTATCCCAAGATTGCTTCTTTTTTTATCAACCGCTCCTTTAGAGAGCGTCTATCACGGATACTTGTCTATAAGCATGAAATGATTGATCACGACTTAACTCTTTTAGAAAAATATCCTTTTCAACAACCTCTTAAAGTTTTGATTTCAGGATCACACGGTCTGATTGGGAAAAATCTCTCCCATTTTTTAGAGTTTGCAGGACATGATGTCTGGCACCTTTCCCGCTCTCAATCCAAGCAAGGGGAGCAAACCATTGTTTGGGATCCCTATGCCCCCCCAGCTGGTGTTGAACTTTTTGAGGGGTTTGATGCCGTGATCCATTTAGCAGGGGATAATATTGCTAAAGGAAGGTGGACGAAGAAAAAGAAGGAGCAGATTTTGGAAAGTCGCTCTAAAGGAACAGAAACCCTTGTCGAAATATTGAAAAAGTTAAAACGTCCACCTAAGATCTATATCAATGCCTCTGCAGTAGGATACTACGGAAATCGAGGAAGTGATGTGGTTAATGAGGAGAGTCAAGCAGGAGAGGCCCTTTTTATTTCGGAAGTTTGTGAACATTGGGAAAGGGCTTCAAGAGAGCTTGAAGAGAGGGGAGTGCGTGTGGTTCAGTCCCGTTTTGGGGTGGTGTTGAGTTCTGCAGGAGGAGCCCTTAAACAAATGCTCCTTCCTTTTAAGTGGGGACTGGGAGGAAAACTTGGCCATGGACATCAGTATATCAGCTGGGTGTCTATAGATGATGTGATTGGTGCACTGTATCATATCATGATGACTCAGGCGCTTATAGGACCTGTGAATATCGTTTCTCCACAGCCTGTTATGAATATGGTTTTCTGCAAAAAGTTGGCAAAGCGTTTAAAACGTTGGATTGGCCCCCCCTTGCCCGAGTTTGTTGTTCATCTCCTCTTTGGACAAAAAGGGGAGGAGCTTCTGTTAACGAGTACGCGAGTAGAACCCCTGCGCCTCTTAGAGACGGGCTATACGTTTCTGTACCCAAACCTCTCTCAAGCCTTACAGCACGTCGTCTAAAAGTTCTTGGAAAACATCGTCTAAGACTTCAAGAGCTACGATGGATGTACGCCTTCCTTGGATTTTTCCATCAATGAGTTGAAGGACATCTTCATGGGTTAATGCCCGTTTTTTCTTGAGTTCTTCATAATAAATATTGATACGATCGATATCCCTAGGGAATGCGCTTTCTTTTTGCAACGTTTTCCAGGCCTCTGAAGGTTTTTGAGCAAAGTAAGTCGAAGAAAGAAAGGTTTCTTCTTGGATGGGATGATGGGTGAGTTTAAGAAGCTCGTCATCAGAATAAATTTCATCAAGCCTGTGAATTCCAATCCTTTCTTTTTTGGCCTTTTCTAAGACTTTATCCCGGCAGCTTTCACAATTTTTTATCATTTCAATTTTTTGTTGCGCTTGAATACAAAAAATCACTTTTCGAGCCGCTTGTGCATTACGAATGAAGCGGTGAGCTCGACGTTTGAGGCTATAGAGATGATAGCCCCCTGATAGAAGAATCAAAAGTCCATGGAGGAGGGGTTTTTTGAGAAAAGTCTTTTTGACCCATTTCCAAGGTTTTTCTTCAATAATTTCATTTTCAAACGATAAATAATCGGAAAGCATTTGAATCATAACACAAAATAAACGTAATTACTTTATTCTTTTTATTATCATGGTCGAGGAATTATTGAAACGTTTTTTTTAGTAGAATGGATTTATTTCTATTGCTCTCAAAATAGAGGACTTTGTAAAATGCTGCTTAATATGGTGAAAACAGCAACTCTATCTCTCATTTCCACTCTTCTCATTATTGCGCGTCCTTAGGCGCAATCCATTCGTGTTATTTATAAATATTTAAATTACAATTTTTTAAAGAGGAAGGCACATTGAACAAAATCAAAAGCACATCATTTTCAACAGGGCTTGCCATGTTCTCCATGTTCTTTGGAGCGGGGAACATTACGTTTCCCTTAATTATTGGTCAAACTGTTGAGGGGGGGCTTTTATGGGCGCTCCTTGGCCTTATCATTACAGCAGTTCTGATTCCTTTTTCTGGGCTGATGTCAACCGTTCTATTTGAAGGGGATTATGAGAGCTTCTTTAAAAGGATTGGAAAGATTCCTGGAATGGGGATTATTGTTATCCTCATCTGCCTGATTGGCCCTTTTGGAGGGATTCCTAGGTGTATTACGTTAACCTACTCCACGCTAAATGTGTATTTTTCGGGGATGCATTTACTGACATTCAGTGTGATGAGCTGTTTATTGATTTTTTTATGTTCCTGGAAAAGGCATCGGATCTTAGATCTAATAGGGTATGTTTTATCGCCTTTGTTGATCTTGTTTTTGCTCTCTATCATTGTTAAAGGGGTCTTTTTCTCTTCTTCTGATCCTATGGGTATCTCTCATGTTGTGCATCCTTTTCTCTATGGGTTGCAAGAGGGATACAATACAATGGATCTACTAGCTTCCTTTTTCTTTTCTTCTCCAGTCTATCAACGCCTTAAATCACAGGAAAAAGGGGGGAGTCGATCTCTGTTTCTTCCGATTTTCAAAGCGAGCTTGATTGGCGCTGCTTTATTAAGTCTTATCTATGTGGGTTTTAGTTATGTAGCTGCCCACCATGCCCAGGCTTTACTAGGAACGCCCATGGATCAGTTACTGGGGAAAATCGGACAGATTGTCTTGGGTCATCATGCAGGAATGGTTGTCTGTATGTCGATTGCGCTCACTTGTTTAACAACGGCTATTGCACTCACAGTCATTTGTGCTGAGTTTTTACAGAAAAGGATTTGTAAAATGCGCTTGAGATATGAATGGGCGCTTGCCATTATCCTACTGATTACGATAGGGATCTCGTCACTGGAATTTACGGGGATTGTCCGTTTGCTGCTCCCTGTATTGCAAGTCATTTATCCTGCGCTACTTATCTTAAGTCTTTTCAACATTTTCCATAAAATGTTTGATTATAAACCGATTAAGTTTCCTGTTTTTACAACAGCATCGCTCGTGTTCATCTATCAACACATTGCATAATATCCAGGAAATTCGGTATGCTATTAAAAAATATGGCAACAGTTTGTTTTGTTTAAGATCAAGAGTACAACACTTTC
>JAKQGT010000133.1 GCA_029556005.1 Chlamydiota bacterium
AAATGGACTCCTAAATCCGAATTTAAAGCTTCCATGGAGTCTTGATGCACTAAGATGTTCATCGAGTTGTACCACCGATCCATAGCATCCTTGCTCACTGCCATAAGAGATAAAGGGAAAAGAAAAAATGTTAATAAAGAGTGTTTCCACTTCATGGATTTATCTCCTGGTTCTTAAAGATAAGGGATGCATCTGGGTTGTCTCGCATGAACTCAAAAAAGATGTTTTCTTCAAGCTCAGAAAGGGATAGAAGCCCAGCTCCTACAGGGTGAACATGATTCCCTTGGGGATTGACAACAAAAAATGAAGGAGCGACTTTTACTCCTATGATCTCGCTAATCCCTTGATCGTTTTCGAATTCTGAAAGATTTTTTAGCCCCTCTCCATCCAAGGAAACTGCTTTTATTTTCCAATGATTTTCCTCTGAAAAAAGGGAAACCATCTCGGCAGCTTTTTGAGAAAAAGAATCTTTACCTTGAAAGAAAAAGAGTAGAAAATGGTCTTCTGAAAGATTTTTGAGAAGACTGCGTTTTTGTAAGCTCTCTCTTTCCTTTCTTGCTTGAATTCCATAGGTGCTTGTAGGGTTTTCTAAAATGTCTCCAAGGAGAGGATCTTGAAGCATGACCCTTTTCCAGCTATTTGAAAAATCTTGGCTTTGCTGCATCCACTTTTGCTGCCTAGTGATATAGTTTTTAACGTTCTCTTCAGTGGGATCTAAAAGAGCTAAGGCAAGTAAAGCTTTTAGCTTTTGTTTTTCTAGCTCTGCAAGTTTTGCTGCTTCTTCAGGAGTTTTAGGCTTTATAGCAGGTTCTTTTTCTCGAGGAGACTTTGAATCTTCAAAATAGTACCACCCCTCGAGCTTTTGATCATACCAAGATTCGTTTCCCTGGAGATTGAACTGAGCTAAAGTCATGCATACCAAACAAAGAGTTTGGGGTTTTACGAAAAAAAAGCGCCATGCCCAACTTTTTCTATTCATAGCTCCCTCCTTCAAGAAGTTTTTCTTGCTCCTTTTGAATGAGAGGCCTTGCAATAGATTCTCCAGAAGTTTGAGAAAATTTCTGCACATGATTTTGGAGCTTTTTTCTAAGCGTTTTTTGATCGATTTTTTGATGCATCTCTAAGATAAAATCTGAAAAGTCCATCGCATCAAAATTAAGCTGCTTAATCTCTTCTAAGGAAAGTCCTTGGCACTTTGGGCACTCTTCATCACCCCATTCTAGATGAAGTTGGGCGCGTCCCTCCTCTTGAATAATACGGGCAAGTTTTGTCGGAAAACAACAGTAGACCTTTTCCTTTTCGAGTCCCATCTTAGTGGATCGTGTTCCAATATAGTGACATTTTTCGTCCTTTCGTTTTTGATAAAGATCTTTTTCTGCGGAAGAACATCCAGCAAGTCCAATATCGGTAGCAAACCCCGCAAGATCCCCACAACAGTCATATAAAAGATCTTTAGCAAAGCTTTTTGTGCACTTGAGAGAGTCTCCTCTAAAAACACCTGCTTTAAGAATATCATTGTTTTCAATCTCTGTATTTCCCTTAAGGTCTGAGATCGCAGCGAGCTTAGAAACTGCATCTCCAAAGTCGCTACTGAGCTCCGCTGCTTCTTCAAACTCCCCTATCCCCCAAATAGAATCTTCTTTAAAATAAGCATCTCTTTTAATGAAAGCAGTCTGTCCCCCTGTTTTATATTTCTTTTCCCAAAGTTCGCATTCTCCATGAGGCGCCTTTTTGATACACTCTTTTGAAACGATCATTCCTCCTTGCTTTCTGACCGCTTGACACTTGGGGTTTTCTTCCCCACTGCAAGAAAAAAAGAGCCTCCTTCTCCAAAAATCTCGAGAAACGCTTCTTCCAGAAATGATCTGACTATTTGGTCCATCAAGTGGGGTAGAAATGATCAAACGACATTTTGGGCTTTCTTCTAGATAGCTTAAAACTTCGGGGCTCTCTGCTTCCCAAATATCCTCCTCTTTTCTTTCCTGAAGGATTTTT
>JAKQGT010000065.1 GCA_029556005.1 Chlamydiota bacterium
TATGCCCGGTAAAGTCAATCCCACACAGTGTGAATCAATGACCCAGGTTGTTGTTCAGGTGATGGGGAATGATGCCGCCATTGGATTTGCCTGTTCTCAGGGAAATTTTGAACTCAACGTCTACCGTCCGGTGATGATCTATAACTTGCTTCAATCTATTCAACTCTTAGGGGATAGTGCGAAAAATTTCACAGAGCGTTGCTTAAAAGGGACGGAGCCTAACCTAGAACAAGTTACTGTCCATCTGAAACGTTCTCTCATGCTTGTCACAGCCCTGAACCCCGTTATCGGTTATGACAAAGCTGCAGAGATTGCTAAAAAGGCCTACAAAGAGAATAAAACGCTGAAAGAGGTCGCTGTTGAACTGGGCTATCTCACTGCGGAAAAATTCGATGCGGTGGTCGACCCCTCAAAAATGATCAATTGAACGCCAGACATCCAACTGGTGTTAGTAGATCGCTTCAAAGCGGCTATGGCTAAGGCTGAAGCGATCATCTTCATACCAGTATTCGACTAGAGAGCACTTTGTGGATTGATAATATCTCATGATAGTATCATCGGTAGGATAGTGTTGTGCCCAACAGGTTTTATAGTAGGAGACTAAATAATAAGGGTTTTCTGGGTCGATAGCGACGGCTTTTTGATAGTAGGGAAGAGGATTAGCACTTTCTCCCCCGTAATTGAGATAGTCGTAAAGAAAGCCTTTTCTAAAGGGGTGTTCGGGATTGTTAGGGTCGTGGTAGATCATCAAATCGAGGATTTGAAGAGCTTTTCGAATAAAGGGCTTGATTTGCTGAATACGCTCCATTCTTTCCATTTTTGAAAGGGGCTTTTCTTCTTTAATCAGATGGATCATTTGATTGACATGGTGGCTCAGTTTTTCAATCCCTCTATCTAATTGGTTGTGATGTTTTAAGGCTGTGAGATAGTTGTCAAACCACCGCCCTTGGAATAAAACATCTGAAAGCTTCTTGTTTTTACAGAAGAGATGGATAGCTGTTTCATACCCATTAAGCGCCTGACTATAATTGGCACTGAACCAGCGGCTATTTTCTTGAGTAAAAGATTCTTGGGCTGCTTTTAGATAGAGATCAGCTTTTTTAAGATCATCTATTTCCACTCCATGATGGGAGGCAAGCTCATAAAAGCCGAGTGCTTCCTTGAAGAGTCCTTTTCTTTCCTGATCTTCTCCTTGGAGAAGATAGAGAGCCCCACACTCACGATCGATCAATTCGCCTGCAGCGCCTAGATGCTGAGCCCGGGTAAAATAGGAAAGGGCAGCAAGGTATTCACCCTGCGCTCTTTTGATCCTTCCATATTCTAAGAGGACTTGGGGGTTTGTTTCTTCTGGGGTCTGGGGGTTTAGTTTTTGGATGGCTTCATAATACTGGAGGCTTAAACGGTAATTTTTTTGGGAGAGAGCCCCTTTTTGAAACTCTGTCAGTTTTTCTAGGAAGGAAGGGTTAGGGGTTTCCATTTTATTTGCAATGGCTAGGAATAAATTTCCAACACTTTCATAACGATTGGTGATACGGAGATGATAGGCGGCGAATCCATAACCCAGTGCCTCCTCCACTTTTCCTTGGGCAAGAGCCTGATACCCTAGAGAGAGAGGAGAGTTGCCAAAAGAGAAAGGGGTTCCTATCGGGACCGGAGTGGCTCCCCCAATAGAATCGATCTCCTTTCGATAAGTGGCTTGGTAGCCGCAGAGAAACTCTGCAAGATGGGCGCGTGTCTTCTCGTGGAGGTTATAATGGGGAGCTTTTTCTAAATAGTGCAGCATTTCACTTGTGATGGTTGAAAAAGTATAGGGTTGCTGTCTTAGTCCCTGAATCCACTCTTTAAATCCCTCTTGGCGTAAATAACCCTGTGAATAGCCATAGTAGAGGTATTTCATCAGGCCAAATTCAACATTGGGAACAGATGTGTAGTCAATAAAGCCTAGCCATCCAAAAAAACCTTTTACGGTTTGGAGGACCTTTGTGAGGAGTCCAACAGTTTGCAGTCCCGTTTCATCGGCATACCAATACTCTGGAGAACTGGTTGTTAAATTTTTGAGGGTATCAAAGAATGTATATTCATTTGCAGAATAAGGTATATAGTCTGCTTGTTTTTCAAATGTATTTTCCATTACCAACACTATGAAGCTATCCTAATAAATCATTTCTAATCTTTTTTGTGTTTTCAGGATCTTTAGAACCTTCATTTTTCGGTCTTATCATCCGATAATGCCCTCAAATGCAGTTCCTAAATCTCCAAGAAAACACATAAAAATCCCCAGAATTGATTTATTAGGATAGCTTCACCCTTTTAAAATATTATAACATTAATAAATCATTAAATCATTAATAAAAAAATAATTTATATTTTTTATTTAATAAAAAAGAGATCTGTAAAACAGATCTCTTTTTAACAGAAAAAGCAAACTAAAAAATTGATTAGACTTTGCTTTGTTTAGATGTACCTTCGTTGATGAATGAGCGGAGAATCGGGTGTTTATAGGCTTCTGTTTCATGTCCATAGTTCATACGGATTTGAATCAGATCATAAGTCATTAATACTAATTTATTAATGGCTAGAGCCCATAGATCCCAGTAAGCAAATTTTTCAATGTTTCCTCGGACAATGTTTCCCAGTCCGTTGATGGCATAAGAAAAATCGATTTCTGCCTGCTCATAAAGCTTTTTTTTGGCATCTTCGTCTTTGATGAATTGTGCAGCAATATTTCTCAGGGCTCCTGAAGAAACCCCTAAGAGGACCTCTACATATCCAAAATACTCTCTGAAAGTCCCAGATACTATAGAAATTCCTGGAATGTACCCAAATTTATTGAGGTAAGACTCAGCTTGGGCGAGTTTTGCATCGAGCTCTTGGTAAGGAGGATTTTTAATCCCTTCGTAGACATTGCGTGCGCTATGCGCTGCATCCATCACGCAGCTAGGCATTATGTTAGAAATATAGGTAGACATAATAAAAGACTCTCTCTTCTTATTTACGACAATTAGATTATAGGATATTTATCTAATTAAATAAAACAATAAACATTTGTTTATTTATCATTAATTCTAATTCCAATTTTGGTAATAAGAAATCGAATAACGAGAATGGGGTGCAAAATTAAATTTTTAACCAGAGCGGTGTAAGTCACACTGGTAATCTGTTTTTTTAACACCTGGGGATGATCCTCTACCGCATCCTGAATCCAGTCGGGATAAGGAGGAGGAAGAGGAGGAAGGTTTTCTAACGAAAAAAAGGCGACTCCTTGAGTTTCCTCAGAAAGGGAGGGAGCTCCCGAAACAATGGTGCATTCATAGAGATGGGTGAAACGGGCCAAACGACATAGGGGAGAGTACTCTGCAATTTTACGCATGAGTGTCACCTGATATCCCGTCTCCTCTTCGATTTCGCGGACGGCAGCTTCTTCAGGAGACTCTCCCGCTTCAATCCCTCCGCCAGGAAGGACCCAAACCGGAACATCACGCCGCTTAATCAGAAGGACGTTTTTGCGATCCTCCGAAAAGACGATCCCATTGACACTTTCTTTCTCATGATCCATAGTAATAACTCATTCACTAGTGTACCTAGGGTTATGTCGCTTCGTCAATATTTGATTCTTTCTCTTCTGCTTCTCTGTGGCTGCGAAAAGTATTATGTATCAGTCAAAAGGGAGTATGTCGATCAATCAAAGCTGGCCAGCACTTTTGTGGGGAGTCCTGATCCCCGTCAAAAAAATCCTCCGAAGGGGCAGGAGCTCATCATTGAATGGCGTCTTCCCCAGGATGCACTAGATCAAAAACTGACTTTAGTGCTGAGCGTGATCTATAAAAATCACTCTGAAGAAACACTCTGCTATCCTGTGGATCGGAGGCGGGGTGTCATTACCTATGCTCTTCTTGATGAAGCCTATCGTAAAACGGAAGGGTTTTTAACTTACAAAGCTGAAATTAAGACTCTGGATGGAATGATTGTGAAAGAGTGGAAGCAGCAGCTTTGGGTAGATCTCATCGTTATCGATGAGGATTAATCCTCGTAGGAGTATCTCTGTTTGGCAAAGGTCTCTTTGATAAAGAAAGAGAAGAGGAGGGAGATCCCCACATAGACGGGGAGTCGTATGAGGGAAAGTTGGAAGTTGTGAAGGGATACCTCACCTGTTTTTTCCATAAAACTTCCTAGCTGGATGAATACGGCAATGAGAGCTTGGCTGATCGCAGAAAAGAGGGCATAGAAGGTGTTGACGACAGCCACAGCAGTTGCGGTTACTTGAGGGACATGCAGCTCATGGATGATCACATACCCAAGGTTATTGGTAGAGGCGGCAAACCCGAGCACAAAAAAGCAAACCGCTGTCACATTGATTCCCATATAGGGGGGATATAAAATCACCAGCATCATCAGGAGGGTGACTCCAATTCCCCAAGGCATAAAAACTTTTCTTCTCCCTAAATTCGTGGAAGCTCTCCCAAAATACATCGCCCCAATTCCATACCCGAAAACAAAAAGGAGGTTGAGTAGAGCCGCTATTTGGAAAGGGGCATTGTAAGCTTTGCTCACAAAGGGGATGGACCAGAGCATTTCAAAAGAGAAGAGGGGGCCGATGAGAAGCCCAACGGTAATGCCTATCACCCAAACTTGAGAGTTGTTGAAAATCTGCTTGATATTTTTCCAAAGGTCTTCTTTTTTTGCAGGGGGATGGATGGAAAACTGTACCCCAGGAGAGTCCTTAACAACAAAAAAGAAAACGCAGGCGAAAATCAGGCCGCCCAATCCAAACATCAGAGTTGTCCCTCTCCATTCAATATGGTTTTTGAGGGCTAGATAAAATGCTTTTAGGAGAATAATCCCTAAATTATCGAGAGCAATAAAGAGACCTAATAGAAAGGCGTAGCGTTTGGGTTGAAACCAGTTGGAGATCAGCTTAAGGGCATTGATGAAGGAGAAAGCTCCTCCACATCCCATGATCACTTTAGAAAAAAAGATCATCCCATTTGAGTTACTGTAAGAGAGGAGAATAGCTCCCAGGGCACAAAGGAGTAGACCTAAGGAGGGAAAGTAGCGAGACCCAAAACGGTCGATGAGGATTCCCATAGGAATCTGAAAGAGTGTGAACGCATAAAGGTAACCCGATAGGGCATAGACTAATCCCGAGAGGTGCGCGGCTGATCCCTGGGTAAAATCATCAATAGTGGGGGTGGACTGGAGCATGTAGGCATAAGCATTGAAAAGGACACTCAGGATGAGAATGCACCAAGCATAAAAAGGACGAGGGTGAACAACCAATTTATTTTCATCATTCATAGTTATCTATTTAATCGATTGGGAAAAACCCTTCAACACTAAAGTGTTTTTCTACAGGACTGCAGAAGGGTGTTTAGGGGTCAAGGGATTTTCTAACACCTTGTGGGCCCAAAGGAGGAGTTCTTCGGTCGTGTTCCAGTCGATGCAAGGATCTGTAATCGAAAGGGCGTTCCCTCCTTGCAGGTGGCTTTCTAGCATCATTCCCATAATCAGGTGATTCCCTTCTTGGATTTGCTCGAGAACGGAAAAGAAGGCGTGCTGCTGTTTTTTAGGATTTTTTTGTGAATTTCCATGAGCACAATCGATCAAAAGACGAGAACCCAGTCCATGGAGGCGTTGTTTTTGAATGGCTTCAGAAACCGAAACATGATCAAAATTGGGATGTTCTGTAGCTCCACGTAAAATCATGTGAGTAAAAGGATTTCCATAGGTTTTAAGAGAGCAGAGTTCCCCTTCGGGATTGATTCCCAGAGAGAGTTGAGGGTGTCTGGCTGCAAGGGCTCCACAAATCGCATTGTCTAGATTCCCATCGGTTTCATTTTTAAAGCCTATGGGCATGGGGAGTTGAGAGGCGACTTGGCGATGAATTTGTGAGGTGGAGGTGCGTGCACCAATAATTCCCCAGGTGATGACATCTTGGGTATAGGCTGGTAAAATGGGATCTAGAAACTCTGTTGCAATCGGGATATCAATATCTACAAGTTTGATTAAAAGCTCACGTGAGGCGATCAGACCTTGTTCAATCTCATAACTTCCATCCAGGAAGGGGTCATAAAGAAAGCCCTTCCATCCAAATTGCGTACGGGGCTTTTCTAAAAAGACACGCATGATTAAGAAGATCTGATCAGAAATTTTCTCTGACAAACTTTTCAGCTCATGAGCGTATTCTAACGCGATAGCAGGGTCGTGAATGGAGCAGGGACCTGCAAAGACTACAATTCTTTCGTCCTCTCCACGGATAATGTGTTCAGCTGTTTTGCGGTTTTCAGAAACCCATTTTTTTTGTTCCAACGAGAGGGGGAACATTTCATGCAGGGCTTTAGGGGTGATCAGAGGGGTTAGTACTGTCATCGTATTGTTTCCAATAAAAACTCAATTTATACTCAAACAACTTCAAAAGTTGGTTTTGGGCTACCGCGAAAGCTTTCGAAATTTGCCGATCATAAATGACCCAATATATAGCATATTTTATCCATTATGACTACCACAAACTCCCGCCTTGCCCATCAGGGAAAATTACGGTAGAAAAGAATAGGGAAAGCATCTATAGTGTTGCCCATGTTTTTTGAATGAAAAAATTGTTAACGGATTAATGGCTTCATTGCAAACTATTATCGATACCCTCAATGACTGGATTTGGGGACCCCCTTTACTCATTCTTCTTGTGATCGTTGGAATCTATCTCACGATTAGAACACGAGGGCTCCAATTTCGTTATCTGATTTATGCTCATAAGCTCGCTTTTACCCGGCAAGATGACTCTGCACAGGGAGACATTAGCCATTTCCAAGCTTTGATGACAGCCCTTGCAGCGACGATTGGGATCGGGAGCATTACAGGGGTTGCGACAGCCATTGCTATGGGAGGGTTGGGCTCTCTTTTTTGGATGTGGGCTGCCGCTTTATTTGGAATGGCAACTAAATATGGAGAAGCTATTCTAGCGATCAAATACCGCATTACTGATGAGAATAATGAGATGTGCGGGGGCCCCATGTACTATATTGAAAAGGGTTTGAAATGGAAGTGGATGGGAGTGCTTTTTGCTGTTTTAGCGGCAATTACGGCTCTGGGAACGGGGAATATGATCCAATCCAACTCTGTGGCTCTGGCGGTTGCCGATCTTTTTGATGTGAACCCCTTATGGACAGGGGCTATCTTGATGGTCCTTGTAGGGGCTGCCCTTATTGGGGGGATTAAAAGTATTGGAAAAGTCGCTGGGGTTTTAGTTCCGGCGATGGCTGCCTTCTATATCATAGGAGGACTCATCATCATTGCCTTAAGAATTGAGGCGATTCCTTCAGCTTTTGTCCTCATTTTTAAATCGGCTTTTACAGGTCAAGCAGCTATTGGAGGGTTTACGGGAGCGACCATTATGATGGCGATTCAGCTAGGTGTTTCTCGCGGTGTTTTTTCAAGCGAAGCAGGTCTAGGAAGCTCACCCATTGCAGCGGCAGCTGCCAAGACAGACACACCAGGACGTCAAGCACTGGTTTCAATGTGCAGCGTCTTTATTACAACGGGTATTGTTTGTACCATTACAGGGCTTGTGATTGCTGTTTCCGGCGTTTTTGGAGAGGTAGATGCTGAGGGGAAACTCCTCAATGGCTCTGCTCTAGCCTTGCGTGCTTTTGATCAAATTATTCCTTATGGAGGGCTTATTGTGACGATAGCCTTAATCCCTTTTGCGTATTCTACCATTTTGGGATGGGCTTACTACGGCGAAAAGTGCGTC
>JAKQGT010000069.1 GCA_029556005.1 Chlamydiota bacterium
ATTTTAGACCTCCTTAAGTTTATAAATTGAATCCTAAATGATTAACCTTTTTTTCTCTTTCGCGTCAAATTAAGTGTTGATAAAGGTGTGAAAAGAGATTCTTTTGGGGAATTTTTTCACACGGCCTCCACGCCTTTACATCTAGGTTAAATTAAGCGTTTGTTTTGGTAAAAAACATTAACGCGTTCTATTTTCATTCTCTCATTATAAATTTTAATTGTCAATAATAATTATATATAATTATTTTTTAAATTGCTTATATACAATAATTTACATATTTATTGTAAAATAAAAATTTTAATTCTCTACCCCAGACTCGCCTAAATAGAGGGGAATTGGTATGCTGAAAAACTGGCGTTTTGAAGGGATTTGAGTGCATGCGCAAGGTGTTTATTTGGTTAGGATCGTGGCTAATTTTACGCATTTTGGCCCTCCGGTATAAGATTGAGGTCAAGGGGCTCCAGGCACTCGACTTATCTAAAGGGGGGGTTCTCTTTCTTCCCAACCATCCTGCAGAGATTGATCCGATCATTATGAATTGCCTATTAGCTTTAAAATTTCATCCTCGCCCACTCGTGATCGCCCATTTTTATTATATGCGCGGGGCCCGCTTTTTCATGGATATTGTCCGCGCCCTTCCGATGCCCAATTTTGATGTTTCTGCAAATTCCTGGAAGCTCCATCAGGTGGAAAAGCGCTTAGAGCAGGTTAAAGAGGAGGGGCAAAAAGGGGAAAACTTTCTCATCTATCCTTCAGGGCATTTAAAACGGGAAGGGCATGAGTCGATTGGAGGCAACTCCTTTATTCATCGGATTCTTCAAAGTAACCCCAATACTCGAGTGGTTTTAATACGGACATCGGGTTTATGGGGGAGTATTTTTTCTTGCGCGCTTACGGGGAATTCTCCTGACTTTTGGAAAATGTTAGGACGGGGGATGAAAATTGTACTGAAAAATGGAATCTTTTTTACTCCCCGTCGTAAAGTTCTTGTGGAATTTGAGCTAGCTGGAAAAGAGTTTCCCTATAAGGGAACGCGTCTTGAGCTGAACCAGTATTTGGAAAAGTGGTATAATCGCTATGTGGATGAAAAGGGGATTCGCGTTTTAAGTGAGCCGCTCAAACTGGTTTCGTTTAGCCTATTTTCTAAAGTTTTCCCTGTGATTACAAAAGAGGAAAAAGAGAGAAAAGAAAAAAAAGAGATTACGGTTCCTCAATCGATTCGTGAGGATGTCTATCAAGAACTCAAGAAGCTCTCGGGTGTCAAAGAGATTCGCGAGGAGATGGATCTTTCAAAAGATTTGGGGCTCGATTCTCTAGATATTGCAGGGATACACGCATTTTTAGATCAGCGCTATGATGTCGAGGCGGCAACACCAGGGCAAATGCGCACCGTTTATGATTTATTGCAGCTCATTGTCGAAGGGAGTCTGACGAAACCAAAACTAGAAACCAGTAACTTAAAGGACTATGCGTGGCCTGAAGAGGTTTTCCGTCCGAGCGTCCGTCCTCCTCAAGGAAAAACGATTCCAGAATGCTTTTTAAATGTTTGTGATCGGATGGGAAAGACAATGGCGTGCGCGGATGATTTCACCAAGATTATGAATTATCGCGAGGTGAAACTCGGGGTGATGGTCATCTCTCGTAAACTGATGGAGTGGCCTGATAAATATATTGGTGTCATGCTTCCTTCGAGTGTGGGGTGCTATATCATTATTTTAAGTCTTCTTTTTGCGGGGAAAATTCCTGTTATTTTGAACTGGACGGCAGGAGCGCGGAGCCTTAGTTTTGCAAGAGATTTACTCGGTTTTAAAACGGTGTTAAGTTCGCGGCGTTTTTTAGAGCGGGTCGAAGCGTTGGAGTTGGGAGACTTAGAAGATCAGATCTTGTTAATGGAGGATTTTCGGCAAACCGTCTCTCTTTTTGATAAGATTTCAGGTCTTTATTTAGCACGGAAAAAAGCGAAAACCCTCTATAAACACTTTCACCTAGAACGCATTCAAGAAAATGACCCCGCGGTGGTTCTCTTTACAAGTGGAACGGAAGCCTATCCCAAAGCTGTTCCCCTCTCCCATAAAAACCTATTGAGCAATGAATGTGCAGCTTTAGCAGCAGAGCAGATAGAAAAAACCGATATTCTCTATGGGGTGTTACCCCCCTTTCACTCATTTGGTTTTTC
>JAKQGT010000075.1 GCA_029556005.1 Chlamydiota bacterium
ATTTTACGGATAAGAGGAATGTAACGGGAGGCACAAGAGAGCTTTCTCACACCCAGTCCTATGAGAAGAGGAGTCATTAAGGGATCAGAAGCCATCTCTCCACAAAGGCTTAGCGGAGTCTCTGATTGATTAGCTTCTTTAACGACATGATGAATCATACGAATAATGCTCGGATGGGTGGGTTTATAAAAGGAATGGACACCTTGGGTCGCTCGGTCAGCTGCTAAGGTGTATTGAATCAGATCGTTGGTTCCAATCGAAAGAAAGTCGCACTCTTTACAAATCAGATCACAAATAATGACAGCAGAGGGAACTTCTACCATGGACCCCACAGGAATTTCCTCTGCAATTTCGTGTCCTTCAGCACGGAGTTCTAAGGCAACTTCTTGAATCAGTTCTTTGGCTTGAACGAGCTCGGAAATATCAGAAATAAGAGGTAATAAGATGCGTAAATCTCCATCTAAACTCACGCGGAGAAGGGCTCTGAGCTGATGGGCAAAAATTTCTCGATTGCGCAAGAGAAATCGAATGGCGCGGCATCCTAAAGCAGGATTCGGTTCGGGATCATAAAGATTCACATTTCCTTTATCACCCCCCACATCAAAGGCACGGAAGATGACAGGCTTACCTGCTGCTTTTTTCATCACCTGTTGATAAAGAATGAACTGATCTTCTTCGGAAAATGTCTGTAGCTCTTTCCCAAAAAAAAGAAATTCAGAGCGAAATAATCCGATTCCCTCTGCTTTATAGGGACTCAGAAGATCGAGATCACTTAAGTTTTCAATATTCGCTAAAACCTCAACCGGTGTCCCATCAGCTGTATGGGTTTTATCTTGCGCCTCCTCTAAAGTGCGCACAACCTGTTGATCGGATTGCTTTTTAATCTTTGCATATTTATCTAAGGTGCTCGTTGAGGGATTGACGATTACAAACCCTTTTTTTCCATCAATAATCACAAGAGATGATTGCAAGGGATGGAGAGAATCCAGGGAAACATTTGCTACATAAGGAATCCCTTTAGAGCGGGCAATGAGGGCTGCATGGGAGGTCGCCCCTCCAAGCTCTGTAATAAATCCTAAAACATGCCCTTTTGAGGCCTCAGCAGTACTAGAAGGGACGAGCTCTTTCGTAAAAACAATGGATTCTTTAGGAATATCAGCTGTGGAAATCTTTTTTCGCGGATGTAAATTACGTAAAATGCGTTCAGAGAGGTCCTTGACATCTAGAAGGCGTTGCTTGAAAAAACTATCCTTAACCTTGGAAAATTCTTTTTCATAATCAGACATCACGGAACGGAAAACCGCTTCGGTATTTTTCATACGCTGCCGAATCTTCTTTTCCATGAAGGTGGTCATGAAAGGATCTTCCAGCATTTGAATATGGGTATCGATAATGGAAACCGCTTCCGTTGAGCCCTCTTTAGCCAAAAAGCGCTGCAAATCACTCAGATCATCGCGACTTAAATGAATGGCCCGTCTGTAACGCCCCACCTCTTTTTCAATTTCGTTAGAGGAGATAGAGAATTCCGGAACAATTTCTTCTTGAAATCCTTCTAAAAAATACAAGCGCCCAATAGCGATTCCCCCACTGATGGGAGAGCCCTCTAGGACGATTTCCTCGAGTACTTCCGCCATCTATCATCCTATTTTACTTTTAAAATGGGACACTCTCATACATCCTCTCCAAATTGTGTTTCGAATGCATGTAATAAACTAGATAATGTTTTTTCAGCATCAACTCCTTCCACTTCAATTTTAACCTTCGCGTTCTTAGGAGCCGTTAAAATCATAATACTCATAATGCTACGAGCATTGACCGATTCACCCTTATAAGTCAATGTTACTTTTGATTGAGACTTCTGTAAAATTTTCGCGATATAGGTCGCAGGCCTTACATGAAGTCCTAGTTTATTTTTCACTTTTGTGATCGATTCAACCTTCTTTTTCAATTTTTTTACCCTTAGCTATCTCTTCAAGAAGTTTGATATTAAATTCCTTTGCGGAATGATAACCCATTTCTTTTAGGCGGTGATTCAGCACAGTCGTTTCGATAAGAAGGACGATATCACGCCCCGGTTTGACGGGGTGCACATAGAGAGGCACTTGGATATCTAGAAATTCGATAAATCTCTCTTCTAACCCAATCCGGTCATAATAGTGTGCTTCATTCCACTCTTCTAAATGAACCACCATATCGATTTGCACCTCATTTCTGACGCAAACAGCGCCATAAAGGGTGGCGACATTGATGATCCCAATGCCCCGTATCTCGATTAAGTGACGCGTGAGCTCTGGCCCCGTCCCCACAAGACGCCCCTCTTCTTTTCTACGCACTTTCACCACATCATCGGAAATCAGGCGATGTCCCCTTTCGATCAGTCCGAGAGCTGCTTCGCTCTTTCCGACAGAAGAGTCCCCTTTGATGAGGACCCCAATCCCAAAGGCTTCTACAAGCGTTCCATGTAGGCTCAAGACAGGAGAAAAAGCTTCATTTAGAAAGAGGGTCAGCTTTGTCATTAAGGGAATCGAACGCATCTTTGTTCGAAACAAAGGGATGTTTAGCTCTAAGCAAATGTCCATAAGTTCTTTTGGGGGGATGAGTCCCCTTGCGACAATCACAACAGGATTTTCTGATGTGACTACACCTAGTAGGCGTTTCCTTCTCAGTTTCGGATCTAAATCCTTTAAGTAATCGAGTTCTACACGTCCAAAGAGAAGGATGCGGTTATCTTTTTTCCGCTTGATGTAACCTGCAAGAGACAACCCAGGACGTTGGACATGAGAAACTTTCACCAAACGATCCATCCCTTGACGCGCCTTTGTGAGAGTCAGTCCCAGGATCTCTCCATGGCGATCAAAAAGGGTTTGCACGGTGAGGTTCATAAACCCTCCAAATAGAAAATGAGCCAGTCCAAAAAATTTGTAAAGGCGAGGTATTCCTCCCCTTTTTCGCGCGTGCGGAAATCTGAGATCTTCCCTTCTGCAAGAGAGCAGAGTACATTTCCAACTTGCCCATCCACATACCAATTCTGATAAAAGCACTGATATACATCTAAACCAAAAGAGCGATAAAAAGGAAAGAGTTCCTGTAAATCCACCACCTCTTGACCACAACGGATGATCCCCTCTCTTGACCGCACGTTTTTGCACGCATCAGGTAGAGCCTCAGCGGGAAGAATCCCTGTATCTTTTCCTTTTGCAAACCCATTATGGATTCGAAAAAAATGCAAATAATCTTTAGGGAAAGGAAAATCAAACTGACCCTTAAGGGTTTCTATTCCCTCATCAGAAAGAGGAATCCCTCCGATAAAAAACGTGGTCTTAAGGGTATAGGTCATATAAACCCCCCTTTTAGACCCCACAATGCCGATTTCTTCCACTTGAGAAAAAAAACGGTCAAAAGCCGCATAAACATGGGGAAAGTAAGGAACGGCATTGATCCAATAGTCCCGGATAAACTCTAAACGGACAGGAGGTTGGAGTTTCGATAGTTCAAACCACCCCTTAGAAATCTGAGGACAACCTTTTTTTGCCTCTTCAAAGGAAAGCTCTTCCTTTTCATGAAAAAAAACCAGATCGCTTTCTCCCAAGCATGTAGCAATCGAATCTCTCATGCATTTTCCAATTAAAACTTATACTCAAACTATTTCAAAAGTTGGATTTTCAGCTGCTCCAAAAACAAGTTTTTGAAGTAGTTTGAGTCTAGTATCTTAAAAAGTTTTTACACTTTTTTGCAACGATGATGTATAAGTAAAGTATAGGGGGGTTCCTATGATTTATACACGTGTCGTTGTAATTGGAGGAGGCTTTGGAGGCTTAAACGTTGTTAAGACTCTAAGCAAAGCTAACCTAGATATTTTACTCGTCGATAAAAAAAACCACCATTTATTCCAACCCCTTCTCTATCAAGTCGCCAGCGCAGCCCTCTCCCCTGCAGATATTGCGACCCCCTTAAGAGAAATTTTTTCCACACAAAAAAACACAACTGTGATTATGGGAACAGTGGATAAAATTGATAAAGAAAAGCGCGAACTTCACCTCGCCAATGGAGAGACGCTACCTTACGATTACTTGGTTGTAGCAACAGGAGCCAGCCACTCTTATTTTGGAAATGATCAGTGGGCTCCCTTAGCCCCTGGCCTTAAAACCGTTGTCGATGCTCTTCATATCCGAGAAAAAATCCTCCTCTCTTTTGAAAAAGCGGAGCGGATGGATAGTATTCATGAAGCAGAAAAATTTCTGAACTTCGTCATTATTGGAGCAGGCCCCACTGGGGTCGAGATGGCAGGTGCCATTGCAGAAATTGCTCATAAAACGCTATTTAAGAACTTTCGCCGGATCAATCCCGAAAAATCCAAGATTTACCTCGTTGAAGGGGCTCCCAGAGTCCTTCCTCCTTTCCCAGAAAAACTCTCTGAACGGGCACGCAAAGACCTAGAAAAGATGGGAGTGCGCGTCATTACAGGAGAAATGGTGACCAACATCACCGAAGATGGTGTCCAATTAGGCGGAGACTTTATTGAAGCCCGCAATATCATTTGGGCAGCGGGCAATCAAGCTTCCCCTCTCCTCAAAACACTCGATATCCCTTTAGATCGCCAGGGAAGAGCTATGGTGGAACCAGACCTTAGTCTCCCCAATCACCCAGAGATTTTTGTGATCGGAGATGCGGCTTGCTCCATGGGGAAAAATGGGAAACCCCTTCCTGCAATCGCTCCAACAGCCATCCAACAAGGGAGGTATGTGGGAAAAATCATCCGTAAACAAATTCCCAAAGAGAAGAGGCGCCCATTTCGTTACTTCGATAAAGGGAGCATCGCCACCATCGGGAAAAACCGCGCCGTAGGATATATGCGCAACTTCCGTTTTACAGGTTTTTTTGCTTGGTTGATCTGGGGATTTATTCACATCTTTTATCTCGTCAATTACCGGAGCCAATTTGGGGTGATGCTCCAATGGGTCTTCCACTATATCTCAGGCTTACGCGGCGCCCGCTTGATTCATAAATCCATCGACAGTGAAATAGCCGCTCTCCGGAAAAAAGAACGCAAAGAAACTTAAAAAGAAAGGGCCAAAGCTTAGGTTATTATAAAACAGTAAACCCCATACCCATTGCTAACGGATGGGTAGAGACTTCATTAAGAGTGGGGATGGCTGTCTCAGCTAATTCTGCTAGCGTTTCCCAAACAGGTTTTTGAGGAGGTCTTGGCCTATAGGCTTCAGGAAGATCTTGAGCGGGCTCTTGCGATAGCTCACATCCATTCCTATACTTAACAGCTGACTGCGTCTCACCAAACTTTCCTGATGCGTATCTAATATTTTTAATGATGTACTGATCCTCACTTCCTTCTTCCGCATAATCAAAAATGACAACAGGTTCACACCGCGTAAGAGATTGAGAAGCATAAACTGTAGATTGTGGAAGATTTAATGAAAAAATCCTGGCAGCATTTGTTTCCAACGATTTATTTCCAGTTAAACAGGCATCTAAAATAACAACAGAACCATTGCTTAAAAGAGATGATAATGCACCCATTAGGTGATGTTTTCGATCCGTAAGAAAGAAAAGGGGATTGGCAATATGAACGATTCTATTCCCCATGACTCTCAAATCTTGAAGCCCTTGTGTAGAACCATGCCCTGAAATAATCAATAGATCGATAGGTGTTCGATCCTTTTTAAGAAAGGGAAGAAATTCACTGTCCTCAAATATTTTAACTTCGTAATGCATCTGTTTTAAATTATCAATGGTTGCTTCTCGATCTCCATCATGAACCTCTCCTCTAAAAGCTTTATCTCCCTCTTTAGCTTTAAGCCAAATATAAGCCACTTTTTTTGCTGAAGCTTCTTGTGGAACCAGTCCAACCCTTTCTTGAGCTTCATCAGAGGTTGCAGATAAAAAAGGAGGTTCATCTTCTAATAAAAATATTGATGATGGAGATGGTGTTAGACTTGCTGGAGATAATGCTGGAGAACTAGACATATTTACCCTTCCTTTTTATTTATATTATATCATAATAACAAAAATTTTAAATATTTTATATATTAAAACTGTTTAAATCATTTACAATAAATCACTTGTCAGCTATCTTATTTGTATTGAAAAAAAATAGCATTAAGTCGTTGAGTGGAATTGAGTATCCTACAGACTATCAACAACTTATTTAGATCGGAGGATGATTATGACACCCTTAATACAACAATCCTGGAAAGTACCAGATCCCAACCTAGCTGGTATTTCTCCCTCAGAGCCTTCTCCCGAACCTTATCTTGAAATTGACCTTCAAGAAAAAGATCCTTACACAATGGGAACATTTGAAGAGCTTCAAAACCAAAGATTTAGAAGCAACCTAGACTATTACCTTTGCGTGATCAAAGAAGAGAATAGATACTATCTATTTGATGCTGATCTA
>JAKQGT010000092.1 GCA_029556005.1 Chlamydiota bacterium
TTTATATAAAGTGTTGACATGTAATGATGTAATGGTGTAACATTACAAGTATGAATGAAGATGGTTGGCAAAAATTTATTCAGCTCGTTGTAGCGGTGAAAGATCCTCAGGTGGTCGAAGAGCTTGCAAAGCTTCTATTTACCTCTGAAGAACGGGATGCGATTTCAAAAAGGATCCTGATTATTGAGGAGCTGATCAAAGGTGAGATGACCCAGCGGGAAATGGCAGAAAACCTCCAGATTAGCATCGCTAAAATTACGAGAGGATCGAATGCCTTAAAGGAAACGCCTAAAAGGCTCATTCAATTTTTGAAAAAAATATGGATGTAACTGGATGTTTGAAAAATTAGAGTTTAAACAGTTTCAAGAACTGGCGAAAGGATACGAACGCATCGCTGTGTTTCAGGAGTTTTCTTCTGATTTGATCACACCCATGACCGCGGTTCAAGCACTGAAAAAAGATACGAATATTATCCTTCTCGAATCGGGAGAGGTGATTACACGTGATGGCCGTTTTTCTCATATTGGATTTGAGCCCATTGCAGAAATTGCCTCTTACGGTTTTGAAACGCAAGTGAGAAAGGGAGATCAAATTCAAATCGAAGAGGGGGATCCGTTTGAGATCTTGCGGCGGATGCACCGAGACTATGTTTGTGGTTCTTACAAAGACCTTTTAGGATTTGCTGGAGGGGCTGCGGGCTATTTCGCCTATGATGCGGTCCGCTACATTGAAGACATCCCTGATGCTCATTTAGAAACCCGGGAATACCCCGATGTTTTCTTCCAATTTTTCGACCGGGGAATGACTTTTGATCATGAGAAGAAAAAAGTCCTGATTGTCCGCGTTGTGGAAAGGGGAGACGACCACCAAAAGAGTTATAAGGGGGCTATGGATGAGATTGAGGAGCTCTATGCGACCATTACCAGTATTCAGCCCAAAATGCGTCCAAAAAGGGATATTCAGTTTAACCTCAATGAAAAAGTTAAGGTCACCCCGGATGATCAGGCTTTTCGAGAAATCATTCATAAAGCCAAGGAGTATATCCGGGCAGGGGATGCGTTTCAAATCGTCCCTTCTAGACGTTTTGAAGTCGAGATCGAGTCGACCCCTTTTGAAATTTACCGCAGTATGCGTTATTTCACCCCCTCTCCTTTCATGTTTTATATTTCACATCCTGAATTTGCAATCACGGGAGCCTCCCCTGAAAAATTAGTGAGTGTGCGGGGGCGGGAACTTGAAACTATTCCTTTAGCGGGTACCCGCCCTAAAGGGAAAACTCCTGCCGAAAATGCAGCGTTAGCCGAAGACTTATTAAATGATCCTAAAGAGATTGCTGAACATATGATGCTCGTTGATTTGGGGCGGAATGATTTAGGGATGGTTTCCAAGCCGGGAACGGTAAAGGTGACCAAGCTCAAAGAGGTTCAATTCTTTTCCCATGTGATGCATATTGCCAGTTTTATTCAAGGAGAGCTCAGAGAAGAATTGGATGCTTTAGATGCCCTTAAAGCCACCCTTCCTGCAGGAACCCTAAGTGGTGCTCCGAAAATCCGCGCGATGGAGATCATCGATGAACTCGAACCGGTGAGGCGGGGGCCTTATGGGGG
>JAKQGT010000102.1 GCA_029556005.1 Chlamydiota bacterium
TATCGAGATGAACTGTCATCGCAAGTATGGGCATAACGAAACCGATGAACCCGCATTTACCCAACCTAAAATCTATAAGCTGATTAAGCAAAAAGATCACATCCGCAACCTTTATAAAAAGTTTCTCGTGACACAAGGAGAACTTTCCAAAGAAGAAGCAGAGAAACTGGAGACCGATTTTAAAGACTCTCTCGAAAAAGCTCTTCAGGAGACCAAACAGGAGACTCCCGAGAAAAAAACGTTCGAAAAACCCGACTTACTCAAGCCTGTTCCTACAGGAGTTCCCTTAGAAAAACTCAAAGGGTACGCACAGGCATTTTGCAAAGTCCCCGAAGGATTCCAACTCAACCCTAAGCTAAAAAGACTTCAAGAAGATCGCCTCAAAATGGTGGAAGAGGAAAATCAGCCCATTCTCGATTGGGGGATGGCCGAGCATCTCGCCTATGCCTCCCTTCTCACTCAAGGCATTCATGTCCGAATTTCTGGGCAAGACTCGGGAAGGGGAACCTTTTCTCATCGTCACGCCATATTAGTCGATCAAGAAAATGAAAAGCGGTACTACCCCTTATCCCACCTCTCTTCGGACCAAGCGCCCTTTGATGTCTATAATTCCCCCTTATCTGAATATGCGGTGATGGGCTTTGAATATGGATACAGTTTGGCTTACAAAAAGGCGTTAGTCATTTGGGAAGGGCAGTTTGGAGACTTTGCGAATGGGGCCCAAATCGTCATCGACCAATTCCTCGTCGCAGCCGAACAAAAATGGGGACGGACCTGCTCCTTAACCCTATTCTTACCCCATGGGTATGAAGGGCAAGGACCGGAGCATTCTTCTGGACGGATCGAGCGCTTTTTACAGTTAGCGGGAGATAATAGCCTCTACATCGCCACCCCTTCGACTCCGGCTCAGTTTTTCCATATCCTCCGTCGTCAGGGGATCTCAGATGTGCGCAAGCCTTTAATCCTCTTTACTCCCAAAGCCCTTTTGCGTTATCCCCCTTCCCTCTCTCCCTTTAAAAGCTTAGAAAAGGGACAGTTCGAAGAGGTTCTCGATGATCCGAGAGCTCCGAAAAAAGTGAGTCGTCTCATTTTCTGTAGTGGAAAAGTCTACTACGATCTTATGGAACACAATCAAAGAGAGGACATTGCTTTTGTCCGCATTGAACAGCTTTACCCTCTGCATACAGAAAAAGTTCAAGCCTTTCTAAAAAAATATGACTCTGCAAAAGAGTGTTTTTGGGTCCAAGAAGAACACAGCAATCAGGGAGCTTGGACCTATATAGAGCCTCTTCTCAAAAACCTCCTTCCCGAAAAACTCTCATTAAGGTATGTCGGAAGAGATAGAAGTGCTTCCACAGCCGCTGGATCTATGGCACTTCATAAAGCTGAACTCGCAAAATTTTTGAAAGAGGCCTTAGAATGAAAGTTCCTATCGTGGTTCCGTCTGCTGGTGAATCGGTCACCGAAGCAACCGTCGCTCAAATTTTAAAAGAAAACGGCACTTTTGTTCAAAAAGAAGAGGAAATTTTAGAGCTTGAAACCGACAAAGTGAATCAAGTCCTTTATGCCCCCGAATCGGGAGTTTTAAACCTCACCGTTTCTGTAGATGATAAAGTGACCCCCCAACAAGTGATTGGAACCGTAGATACAGAAGGAAAAGGGGCAGCTCCCACCCCCGTAAAAGAAGAGAAAAAAAGCGAGGCTCCGCCACCTCCTTCCGCACCTCCTTCCCCAGGCTCTGGGGC
>JAKQGT010000104.1 GCA_029556005.1 Chlamydiota bacterium
TATGGAGGACTTTGGGCTATCCCTTTTTTGAAAAACGTCCATCATATGTCGAATGAAGAGGCAAGTTTTGCCGCTTCCATGGTCTATGTCGGGTGGATCGTGGCTGGACCGATTATTGGCTATGTCTCTGATAGACTCTGCAATCGCAAAATCATGCTCTATATCTTTACGCTCCTCAGTCTTATCTTTTTTTCCATTATTACCTATGGCAATATCTCTTCCGATCTATGCATTTTTATTCTCATTTTTCTCCTCGGCATGTCTCTTTCAGCGCAACTTTTAAACTATAGCCTTGCCATCGAGCTCAACTCTCCAGAGACCAAAGGGACCGCCTTAGCCATTACCAACTGCCTTGTTTTCATAGCAGGCTCTGCAATCCAAACACTCGTTGGATCCCTTCTGGATCATAATTGGACAGGCGAATGGGTCGATCATGTCCGTGTTTATTCCCCCCATAACTACCGAATAGCTCTCACCGCTTTCCCCATTACCCTAGTGCTTGCCTTTGTCTTTACTTTTTTCATTAAAGAGAAAAACAAACCCTGGTGCAAGACCTACTCAACCTCTTCATCCTAAAAAAAATATTGATTAATAATCCCTAAATCTTACAGACTTGCAGCCTTTCAAAAAATAAGGACCACTTATGGCTGTAGCAATTGCTTATCCTGTAAAAATTAATGATGTACCAGAGTTCCCCCCTCCCGCAAAAAAAATGGATCCTCTGCCAAAAATAGAGGGACGTCTTCCGCAAGCAACAACGATTAAATGGGGAGACAAGATTTACATCCTGCATGACCAATCGGTTTCCTATTTACATAATGGTCAAGCCGCACAGCTCCTCATGCGAAAAACAAGAATGGCCGCTCCGACGACAATGGAACTTTCCCTAAATGGCTTTGTATTGGGACTGCCTAATGGAAAAGTAGAGGTTTGGGATATCCATGGGAGTCGCACTTCCCTACATGACTTTGAGGCTGAAGCCTCTCAGGTTAATTCTATTGATACGCTGGGGCACTCGATTTTGTGTGGAACCAATCAGCTTTCTTTAGTCGATACCCGTCAAGCTGACGCTCCTTGGACGATTTGGGACCATCATAGGTCTCCAGTCCAATCTGTTTCTTTTGTTTCCGAGACAATTTTTACCTCAGGGAGTGAAGACACACTGAAATTGTGGGATAGTAGAACACGTAGACCTCTTGTAACCATCGAGAGAAATATCACAGCCCTCGATTGGTTTGGACCCCGCATGATTTCTGCAGGGAGTGATAACGTTGTCCGCCTTTGGGAACTTACATCCACCTCTTTTGCGGAAAGAGAAACCTATGAACTCCCTTGCTCTACAGTCTATCTTACGCGCACTTGTGCGGTTGCCTTAAGTACAAATCATGTCTATATGCGTTCGGGTGAGGAAGTGAAACTGCAAAAATTGCAAAATCCCTATCCCCCTTCTGCCTTAAGTCCTAATCGCGACTACTTAGTGACACAAGATGCCTCTGGCTACATAACCTTTTTTAAGCTTGCTTGAGAATTATCCTCCCGCTATGAAAATAATTGATGCTGCGAAAGTACTTGTTGCCCACTTTTGCTTTCATGGGGCTACTCCTAGCCCTTTTTATGGTTTTTTACGGAGCGAGAAAACCACCCACTCCCCCTATCCTTTTTCCCCCTCCTGTTCCTCCCTATAAACATTACGTTGCTGGAGCGGGGATTGTTGAAGCTGCTTCTGAAGATATCAGCATTGGAACCCCTTTCAATGAACTCGCAACAGATGTCTATGCAAAAGTAGGGGATCAAGTGACCAAAGGAACCCCTCTTTTTAAACTTGATACCCGTACCCTTGTTGCCGAATACGAAGAGGCCCAGCAAAAACGGGATGTTGCTTACACAAATTTCCAAGATCAAGCTACGCAGCTTTCTCTCTATCAAAACCTCAAAGATAAGCGCGCGGTGAGTGAAAATGCCTTTAATCAGCGCTACTATGCTGCAGAACTCGCACAAAAAGAGCTAAAAGAAGCGGAAGCGGCGTTAGAGGTGATCGCCTCAAAAATTGAACGCTCGACCATCCGTGCCCCCTTAGATGGGGAAATCTTGCAAGTGAATGTGCGTGTTGGTCAGTCGGTAGATGTCAACCCTTTCGATAACAAACCCCATATGCTTTTTGGGGTAACAAATCCTCTTCATATCCGCGTTGAAGTAGATGAAGCCGACTCCTGGCGCGTGCAAAAAGGGGCCCCTGCTGTTGCCTATGTTCGAGGAAATAGTTCGATCAAGGTAGACTTAACTTTTCTCTATATCGAACCCTATATCATTCCTAAAACAGCTCTCACGGGGGATAATCAAGAACGTGTGGATACACGGGTCCTTCAAGTGATTTATGAATTTGACCGAGAAAATCTCCCGATTTATACAGGACAACTCATGGATGTATATATTAAAGGGCTTCCCTCCAATGAAAAATTTTAAATGGATTCCCTTACTCTTCCTCACAGGATGTGCTGTCGGCCCTGATTATCAAACGCCCCAAGTGACCCTCCCCTCCCATTATGATGCCACCGAAACTACAGGAGAGCTAGATGCAGGAGAGCTGCAGCATTGGTGGACTGCTTTTAATGATCCTCTACTCGATGTCCTCATCCATGAAGCTCTTTCGCAAAATTTCGATCTTCGTATCGCTGTTGAAAAAATCCATGAAGTGCGCGCCCTTTACCAAATCCAAGCGGCTGAGCTTTGGCCCAAAGTCGATCTGAATGGTGAAGTGATACGCGAAAGAGTGAGCCAAAGCCTTTTTGACTCCCCCTTTCTAGGGCCTCCTGTCCAAAGTCTCTATCGCATCGGTTTTGATGCGAGTTGGGAAGTGGATATTTTTGGAAAACGGCGCCGCGAAAAAGAGGCCGCTTACTATGAATATGAAGCCGAAGTGGAAAATGCGCGGGGTGTTTATATCACCCTTCTCAGCGAAGTTGCTGCCAACTATATCGAGATGCGCGCTTTCCAACAAAAAATTTCCCTGTCAGAACGGGATATCTACATTCGTAAAGAGCTTCTGACACTCTCAGAGTCTCTTTTTCGTGCGGGACTCTCCAGCGAAATTGATGTGGAGCTTTTGCGCATTGGCTTAGAAGAAGCCCGCGCAGCCCTCCCGACACTCCAAACGGGCTACCGTCAAACGCTCAACCGCTTAGCCGTTTTACTCGGGAAACCTCCTGAAAGTCTCCATGAAGAATTCACTGAGCGTCGCCCTATTCCTAACAACCCTAACGCCATTCCCGTCGGTCTTCCCTCTGATCTTCTCAGACGGCGTCCCGATATCCGGCAAGCGGAGCGCACCCTTGCTGCTGCTACGGCAAATTTAGGTTCAGCAATAGCTGATCTCTTTCCCCGCTTTTCCCTTCTAGGAGCTTTTGGCTTTGATGGAGACCATGCGAACAATTGGATCCAAGCACAAAGCCGCACCTGGACCTTTGGACCCACAATGCAATGGCCCATCCTCTATTTTGGACGTATCCGCTCTAATATTCGCGCCCAAAATTCTGTCCAAAAGCAAGCCCTATTAAGCTATGAGCAAACCCTTTTAACCTCTCTTGAAGATGTGGAAAATGCCCTGATTGCTTACTACAAAGAAGAGGAGCGAAAAAAGTATTTTGAAAAGCAAGTCGAGGCAGCAAAACGTCAGTATGCACTCAGCCGTGACCTTTACCTTTCAGGACTCTCCGATTTTTCAACATTTTTAGAAGCCGATCAAACCCTTGTAGAAGCAGAAACAAATCTCGTTAATAGTGAGGAAGGGTTTAGCACAAAATGCGTCGCCCTTTACAAAGCGTTAGGAGGAGAATGGTAACATGCTTTTCTTATCGTTAAAGATTTTGATCGGAGATAAAGCCAAATTTATTGGGATCATCTTAGGCCTTAGCTTTTCGGCTTTGATCATCACCCAACAAGCGGCCATCTTTGTAGGGCTCATGACCCGCACCTTTGGATTTATCACTGACACGTCTCAGCCTAACATTTGGGTGATGGATGAAAAAGTGCGTTACATCGATGACATGAAACCGCTCAGAGACACGCAGCTTTATCAAGTGAGAGGGATAGAAGGGGTCGAGTGGGCCGTTCCTTTTTATAAAGGTCTTCTGAAGGCGCGCCTGCGCAATGGAAATTTCCAAATGTGTAACGTGATTGGCATTGATGATGCAACACTCATTGGAGGACCCCCTCGGATGCTTGAGGGAGAATTGACCGACCTTAGGCTAACCGATGCCATCATTGTGAATAAGGAAGGGGCCAATGACAAACTCGCTATCGATGCGGGAAGAAATGGAGGGAAACTCATTCCCCTCCAAGTAGGAGAAACTCTTGAAGTCAATGATCACCGGGCAAAAGTGGTAGGTATTTGTGAAACAACCCGCACCTTCCAGTCTCAGCCTGTGATCTATACGACATATTCACGTGCCACGACCTTTGCCCCTTTCGAGCGGAAGCTCCTCTCCTATGTTTTGGTAAAGTCCAAACCGGGAGTCGACCCTCAAGTTCTCTGTGAAAGGATTGCTCAATATACAGGACTCAAAGCTTATACCAGCCCAGCATTCAAAAAATTAACCGTTGAATACTATATGTGGCAAACCGGAATCCTCTTAAACTTCGGGGTGGCGGTCTTTTTAGGGTTTGTCATTGGAGTCGCCATTTCAGGCCAAACCTTCTATAACTTTATTTTGGATAACTTGCGCTTCCTCGCTACCTTTAAAGCCATGGGAGCGAATAACCGTCTCCTGACAAAAATGGTGCTTCTCCAAGCTGCTTGGGTCGGATTTATTGGGTGGGGATTAGGGATTGGAATCGCTGCCCTTTTCGGTATTCTTTCGCGCAATAGCCCCTTATCCTTCTTGCTCCCTTGGGAACTTTATGCGCTGAGTTGTGTGGTGATGTTTTTGATTACCGGTCTTGCAGCCTGGATTGGGCTCTACCGGGTGTATCGGGTCGACCCTGCCATCGTGTTTAAGAGTTAATCTATGGATAATGTCGCCGTAAAATGTGAAAAAATTCATAAATCTTTCGGGGAAGGAGCTCTCCGTTTTGAAGTCCTCCATGGGGTCAACCTAGAGGTAAAACGGGGAGAGCTGCTCATGTTAGTGGGCCCTTCAGGTTCGGGGAAAACGACATTGATCTCTATTATCGCGGGCATTCTTGGCTACGACGCAGGAGAGTGCACGATTTTTGGCCACAATCTCAATACCCTATCCGACGCAGAAAAAACCATCTTTCGGGGAAAAAATCTGGGGTATGTTTTCCAAGCATTCAATCTTATTCCCATGCTTTCCAATGCCGAAAACGTTTCTATTCCTCTTCTCTTAAATGGAGTCGAGCGCCTAGAAGCTCTCAGGCAAGCCAAAGAGCGCTTAGAACAATTTGGTTTGGGGGATAAAACCAACACCTATCCTAAAGAGTTATCAGGAGGGCAACAACAGAGAGTTGCCATCGCACGCGCAGTGATTCATAATCCTGATCTCATCGTCTGCGACGAACCTACCAGCGCTTTAGACCACGAAAATGGAACCATTGTGCTCAAACATTTGCGTGAAATTGTCACTAAAGAAAACCGCGCCCTGATCGTTGTCACCCATGACTCCCGCATTTTTGAATTTGCCGACCGCATCGTCCACATGGAAGATGGGGTCATCACAGAAACCAAAGAAAATCACAACCACTAACGCACAATGCGGGTTATTTTAACGCGTATTCTGACTTAAATCTTTATCAAAAGGATTAGATTTTTGATGAGATTTTCGGAAAAATCTGCGAAGGAGATAGCCCTTTTCATAAAGATTTAAGCCAGAATACGCGTTACTTTAGCCCGGTGCAAGTAAACCAGTCAAAAATAGCGTAGTTATTATCTCCATCATTGTGGGCAGCAAAAACACCCGTAGGATAATGAGGAGGGATGGGAAGAGCGGTGGAGGCAATGCCATCACTTCTCCACACATCATGAAGGGCAAAGGATTTGATAAATTTATTCTTTCCTTCCCGGTTATACACCTTAAAGGTGGAGTCTCCTTGACTAGAGACAACGATATACCCTTTACGATTGGGTTTCCGGTAGATAGACAACCCTTCCCGGTCTCCGCGAATATTATCTTGGACTCCAAACATTTGGATGAAGGGATCTTTCCCAACGGAAGGGTCGGCAAAGTATTTCAAAATGGCATGTCTTTCATCAGAACAGTAAAAATACCCCCATTCATCATCAGCTACCATCCCTTCAACAAAACTCTTTTGATCTTTCTTCCCAAACTTGCGAACAATGGTCCCTTTAAACTTTCCTGTTCCATCATCCTCAAGCATGATCTGATGAATATTGTCTGTCTCTTTCCGTGAAAGAAAAGCAAAAAGCTGTCCATCAGATAGACGTTTGTACAAGCAAATCCCGTAGGTTCTGTCGGGAAATCCAGAAGAGATTCCACCAAGCGTTGTAATATCAATGAGTTTGCGCGTCTCTTTATCTATCTTGAAAATTTTCATCTCATTGGTGCTCCGTATCCCACACGCCACCACATCGATCACCTCCCCTCCAAGATTGACATCATAACGGACACTGACCCCTACAGGACGATTGAGGCGCTCGGAACGACTTACCTGCTTACCACTCATATCAAACACATAGAGAGCTCCCATAGGAGCTTTATCATTGCAAATAAGAACACTATTGATCGGGTTATCACGATCTGCCCAAATAGCCACTTCATCTGCCCTTCCAGGAAGAGAGCGGGTCTTGGCTCGAGAACGGGCCCCTTCTCTTGTGGCACGATGCCGAAAATCTGCGCACCCCACAAAAAAAAGGGGAAGAAGGAGTATCCAAAAAGGAATTAGAGACGTTTTCTTGCGATCCATATAAGCAGTATGGCAACTCCTATGGTAATGGGCAACATGATGGTATAAAGATATTCCGCCATAACGGCTGCTGCTAAAGCAAAGAGACCTAAAACAATTCCAATGATGAAAAAAGTCGCTTCAACATAGATCCCCGTGATAAAAATATTGAGTGAAAGGAGTGTTAACACAACGAGTCCCGCTTCAAAACGCCCCATGAGCCCAATCTTTACAAAAACAGAGATCAAATAAACACTCAAAGCTAAACCAAACCACTGCACCAATTCATGCCAAATGGTCGTAGGAGAAATCAGACGCTGTTTATGTCTTAAATACCAAGAAAGAAAAAGGCACAGCACTGCAAAAAGGGGGACCATCACACGCCAATAATTCCAGGCCCCATTTTGGCGAATATCTGAAACAATGAGCCCTACAAATGACAACCCTAACATAATGAGGCCAATCATGAGCCGCATCTTCCAGTGGTGGTGATGCTTTTTAATGACAATCTCTTTGTCTTGATACGCCAAAATTTCGCTCCACTATTGAGGTAAAGTTTTAACGTAATGAATCAAAATGAAAAAGTCAATTGACATCAACAGGAATCTTTTTGAAAATTCTCCCCTTTAAGTGTTATAGAAGAGCCTATTCCTCTCATCCATTTGCGGAGATTTTTTAGATTTTTCTTGAAGATTTTTTTCATTCATTTTGAGGACATTGTCCAAGAGAAAAGGCCTCAAAACGAATGAAAAAAATCGGCAGAAAAGGCAAAAAATACCGGAAATGGATGAGTGGGATAGATTCAAGGAGCAAGAATGGATGCGGATGCGCCGAGTTACTATGAATACTCCCTAATCTGTGAAGAAAGGGAGAACCCTCTCCTTAAAGAAGCAGGGTTGATTCTTTTTGATCAAATTCAGCCTTGCCATTTCATGCCTGCTTTTGAAGCTGTTATTGAAGAAGTCGAACCCAAACTCCAGGAGCTCGAAAAAACCCTCACCCCTTCTTGGGAAACCCTTGTAGACCCTCTAGAACAGATCGAAGAAAAAATTTTTCGTGTGATTGGACCGATGATGCATCTTCTTTTGGTCACTGATTCCACTGAAATCCGTGTAGCGTGGAGCCATGTAGAACCTCTCATTACCCAATTTCAATTACGCATCAAACAGAGCCAGGCCCTTTATGATGCCTTCGAAACACTCAAAGAGAGTGCAGATTGGGAAAACTTTTCCAGTGCACAAAAAAGAATCGTCAATCAACGCCTTTTGGATGCCAAACTTAAAGGAATTGAACTCGAGGGAGAGGAACTCGAAACATTCAATGCTCTCATCTGCAGATTAAGCGAACTGCAAACCACTTATGTATCCAACATGCGGGATGCAGCAAAAAACTACTCTCTCATTGTGAAAGATCCTCAAAAGATTGAAGGAGTCCCTTATGCAATCTTAAAGCTCACTTCTGAATCCTATAACATCGTGCGGGAAGAAGAGGACCCCCTTTCGACTCCCACTCAAGGCCCCTGGAAACTCTCTTTGGCCCGCCCTATTTACTCTGCCATCATCCGCCATTGTCATAACAGACAACTCCGTGAAACGCTTTATCGAGCTCAAATTCAAAAAGCCTCTCTTGGAGCTTTGGATAATACAGAAAACCTACGAAAACAGTTGAAAATTCGTAAAAGACTCGCTGAACTTTTAGGTTTTAATTCCTATGCAG
>JAKQGT010000108.1 GCA_029556005.1 Chlamydiota bacterium
CTAACATTTCTTTTAGAAGATGAATCTGACTATTATGACCTAATGAACCTATCCTAATAAATCATTTCTAATCTTTTTTGTGTTTTCAGGATCTTTAGAATCTTCATTTTTCGGTCTTATCATCCGATAATGCCCTCAAATGCAGTTCCTAAATCTCCAAGAAAACACATAAAAATCCCCAGAATTGATTTATTAGGATAGCTTCATGGAGCAAAATGCTAAACTTGCTCTTGTAAGGGTTGGGAACGCTTTATAGCTAACTTCAAATTTTTCACTTTCATACATCAAAGCGCATCGAGAGATGCGCTTTTTTTTGTCTGTACAAATATAGACATGAAAAATAAATGTTACAAGAAATTCAGGGATTTGGATAGAGTGATTCAAAAAACCTTTAAGGTTTTGCTTGAAAGGAGGCCCTGATGCGTAGGTTTTTCATCTCACTTTCCGCCCTAGTGTTTTTTTCCTTACAAGTAGGGAATGCTTCTCTCCAGATCGTAGCTGCTTGTCCCCCTCCTCCAGATCCCTTTGTCCTCCCCCCGATTCCAGGACCAGTACCCTCTCCTCCCAATACTTGCCCTCTTTCTGGAGTCACTTCCTATCCAAACTATCTACCGATCACCATTCTCAATAACAGCACTTTATCTAATAGTGATATCTATGTTGCCGTCCTTATCGATTCCAAGAAGAAATACTTATCGTTCAGTACTGTCGGAGGGCATAAATTGGGAGCGATTACCTCATTTGCAGCATCCACTTATTTATCCTCAACTCTTTATTCCACCCCCTTAGATGGTTTTGAAAACACGGGGACTAACCAATACACATTCTACATCCCTAATACCGGGAAAAGTGGAACCCCCTCGAGTAACCCACTACCTTCTTCCCAAATTATTATCTCTGTAGGTGAGCCCCTGACCTATTTTATCGATCATAACGGGATTCTTGGCGTTCCTGCTGAAAATGAGGCTTTTAACGACAACTACTTTATTTTGAATGATAAAGTAGAATTTGATCTGGGGAGTAATAATCTCAATCGACTAAACATGAATTTAACGGGTGTCGATTTCTTTGGACTCCCCCTTTCTGTGCAAGCCAACTATCTCTTCTTTTTTGGGGGGAATTTAACCCCCAATTGTGCTTTTACGGGATGGCCATCTACAGTGAGTTTTTCAGATGTCTTTACAGGATATCGTGCTGCCTTAGATTCACTTCAGAGCCCTTTTAATGACCATTGGAGAGCCTTAATAGCGACTTATAATAATCCCGGAGGGGGGACGAGTGACATCCGCATTTTCTCACCGAAAACAGCCATGACTCCCCCTGTACAAACGCAGACTAACCCCAGTTTGGTGGATTTCCCGACAACCTATTTTTTAAGTTCTATTTTGAGTGATCCAGCCTGTACGTGGTTTAACGCCGTATGGAGTGGGCTAACCCATTCGGGACAAACTGCCTACTATCAGCAAAAGACAACGCCCCCTCATACCTTAATCCTCGATGCCACAGTCAAAGAAGCGGCTACAGCCACTGGGGTTATGCAAAATAACGGGGCTTTCAGTTTTACCATTCATGGAGGACCTGATAAAGGGAAGACAATGGTCATCCCTTATCCTAAAAACTCCATGGCTTTTTTTACTGGAGCTGTAAGTGATTATGATCCTCCCATTTCCGGATCTGCATCAGTGGATACTCAGGCTCAAGTTTTCAAAGTATTTGCTACCATGATTATTGGAGCCTTTTTCCCTTTTAATAGCTTAGCCACAACTCCCCCTGTAACAGTCACTCAAGACTATCTAGAGGCTCATTCAGCGGATTACTTTCAAAATAACGCCCTCTTGGAGAGTTTATTAGCTGGATGTACATGTGAGTCTAATAATCCCTGGTTTGATTTTTATTCGCGCACCCTTTTAACCTTGGGATCCCCTAACCTTTTTTATACATCAGCTTACTCAGACGAATTAGGCACAGATGGCACGATCGTGATTGTAGGACTGAATGATAAAAATCCCGATGCAACCATTCTCCTGACTCTAAATAGCCTTGCAGGAGTGACTCTCCCCGACCCTTATTCAGACCCCAATACTTACTCCATTACTGTCCAATTCAATCCCAATACAACAGTAGAATATGGAACTTCTGCCATAGGTCCTTGGGGTGCGATTCCTGCTACCACTCCGGGAAATACCTTTTTTCTCAGGGTAAAATACACACTCCCCTTTTATAATACACCGGGCTTATCCTTTATTACTCAGGTCTCTCCCACAGCGAAAATCACCCACCCGATCCTTCCCTATCCTGCAGTCATTACAACCACCGGCCTGACTACAACCTTGAGCTTAGGGGGACCTTAACCGCAATGCCTTCACCCATTGGAGATTGAAAGATGAAATTCTTAAACTACAAAAAATTTTACTGCCTCATCGCCCTCTTTGCAACCGCATTTGTTAGAGCAGAAACTGAACCAACACTGGCGCCAGGATACAATGCCCCTTCCCGGTTTGATCAAATAGGATTGCCTACTTTTTACACCACAGGAAGCTTTATTTATTGGCAGCCCATGCAAGAGAATATGGAGCTGGGAATCGTCTCTGATAATACAGAGAGTCTTGACCTTGTAAATGGGGATTATGTCGATTTAGATTTTGGGTACAAACCTGGGTTTAAACTCGGTTTTGGAGTGCTTTTTGACTATGATAACTGGGATCTTTATCTTCAATATACGTGGCTTCGAGGATCGCACCAAACGACAAAATCTCTTAACCCTAATAATACCAATGTCACTTTATGGCCTGCCTGGCAAAGTGTTCCCGGTTTTGTGACACCTCAATATGTCTATGGGAAGGAAAATTGGAAGGTACATCTCGATCTCTTGGATTTAGATTTAGGAAGGTCTTATTCTGTTGGAACACAATTGACTTTTCGCCCCTTTTTAGGAGCACGTGCAGCTTGGATTCGTCAAGATATCCATGTTGACTATCGGAATACCTCTCCTGCATTTTTAGCCATTTGGCCAAACACGCATATCGATCAAAATTCTAGCTGTTGGGGCTTAGGGACCCGAGTAGGTCTGGGCTCAAATTGGATGATCAGCCATGGCTTTCGTCTATATGGCAATGGAGAAGTCGATATTCTCTATACGCAATACACCCATTTGACAAGTTCCCAAAAATCGGAGGTGAATACTCCAAATCGGTATGTAGTGAATCAAAAAAATGCAGACTATTTAAGGGCTCATCTTGAGTTACTATTGGGCTTTGGGTGGGGATGTTATTTTGCTAACAACGCCTCCCATGTAGATCTTTCCGCAGATTATGGATTTCAGGTATTTTTCGATCAAAACATGTTCCGCAATTACCTGAGCGATCTCAATATCGGTAAAAGTTTTTCTCCAAATGGAAATCTCTACATACACGGCCTAACCGTTTCCCTACGCTTCGACTTTTAACCTTGGTGCTACTATTCTTGAGTAAAATTGTACTGGAGATTCCTTCGAACTCTCGTTAGAATATAAGACATGAACCAAGCAGCTAATTTTATCGCAAAAATTGATCTCTCTTTTGCATCCAAGCTTAAAACAGACTTAGCAGAGCAAGGGTTTGAGCTATCTCAGCCAGCCTATACGGTTTTTCAAGCAAAGAAAAAGGGGATCTCTTGCACCCTTTACGAATCGGGAAAATTGATGGTACAAGGAAAAGAAAAAGATGAGTTCATCACTTACTATTTAGAGCCAGAAATCTTGGGAAAACTCTCCTATTCTTATCCCGAAACAGAGGTAAATACATCCCCCCATATCGGAGTCGATGAAGCGGGTAAAGGAGATGTTTTTGGTCCCTTATGTATTGCAGCCCTTTATGCCGACTCTGAGCTGATTTCTGAGCTGATTAAAATAGGCATTCGTGATAGCAAACGTTTAACCGATAGCACGATCGTTAAAATGGCAGCAAAAATCAAAAAGTCCTTTTCTTATTCCGTTGTCCAAATCTTTCCTAAACGTTACAACGAGCTCTATCAAGGCTTTCAAAACCTCAACACCCTTTTAGGATGGGGACATGCAACAGCGATTGAAGAGGTGGTCGCTAAAACCCAGTGCACAGATATCCTTATTGACCAGTTTGCAAACGAAAGCGTTGTTATCTCAGCTCTTAAGCGAAAAAGCCTCACGGTAAATCTCTCTCAACGTCATCGCGGGGAAGAAGATATCGTGGTTGCCGGAGCCTCTATATTAGCCCGCGCTGCCTTTGTTCAAGGGCTAGATAAACTCAGCGAAGACTATAAGATTTCCCTTCCAAAAGGAGCTTCAGCTCAAGTCATCCAAGCCGGGAGAAAATTTGTCTCAGCCCATGGAAAAGAGGCTCTAAATAGTGTTGCTAAACTGCATTTCAAAACAATTGATCAAATCTTAAACTAAATAAACCTATGTTGGTGTCTCTTACATTAAGAAACTTTGTTCTCATCGATCAAATCACTCTCCCCTTTCATGAAGGGTTTCATGTTCTCACTGGAGAAACAGGTGCGGGAAAAACCCTCTTAGTCCAAGCCATGCACCTCCTAACAGGACAAAAAGTCAGCGTAGATCTGATTCGTCATGGCGAGGATAAAGCGACAATCGAAGCCCTTTTTGACATCGGAAAACTCCCCGCTGTGCAAATCTTCTTACAAGAAGCAGGGATTGAACAGGATCCTCAGGAGTATCTCCACATCAAACGAGAATTGACGCGCGCTTCAAAAAATCGTATTTTTATCAACTCTCAACTAGCTTCTCTAGCTCTTCTCTCTAAAATCGGTCCTCTACTCCTCTCTCTTATCGGACAAAACAGTGCGCAACACTTGCGTCATCGAGAAGAGCAGCGGGCCCTGATCGATACTTTTGGAGACCTCGATCAGGAGGTTCTTGCCTTTTCTCTCTCCTATGAAGAGGAAAAAAAACTGGAGGATGAGCTTGCCCATTTAGAGCGCAAAACTCCCGAAATTACATTAGAAAAGTTACGTTTTGAGTGGGAAGAGTGGAATCGATTTCAGTATCAAGAGGGAGAAGAGGAAACTCTGTTTGACACATACAAAACACTCGCCCAGCATTCCGATTCTTTAGAAAAGCTTAGTCGCGTTCAAGAAGGATTAGATCACCCCTCCCTTCTTTCTACTCTCCTTCAATGTCAAAAGCTTTCTGAAGGAGAAATCTCTGAGCACCTGGGGAGCGCAATCGCCCATCTTCAAGAAGCCTCTTACTTAACCTCTCAAAAGCTTGAAAATAGCGAAAGCCAAGCGGAGCGCTTTGAAGAGGTCGAAGAAAGACTTTCCACCCTCAACTCTCTTAAAAAGAAATACCGGATTGAAGTGAGCGAAATTTTGACTCATGTAGAGAGTTTACAAAGGGAAATCGACACTTTAGAGAACCTAGATCTCCATATCAGCTCTTTGAAAAAAAAGCTTAAAGAAAAGCAACAACACAATAACGCGCGTGCCGCGACCATTACGGAGAAAAGGAAGGCAAGTGCAGACATCCTTTGCAGTGCTCTGACTCGGGAACTTCAAGCATTAAACATGCCCCATGCAAAGGTTGTTATCTCTATTGAACCCAAAGCGATTGGCCCTACAGGAGGAGACCAAGTCACCCTATTCTTAGCCGCCAATAAAGGAGAAGTCCCCGCCTCTCTTGAGTCTAAAACAAGTGGAGGAGAACTCTCGAGATTTCTCTTTGCGGTCACTCTTTTACTCTCCGAAAAAAACGCTCTACCCACCCTCATCTTCGATGAGATTGATTCCAATGTGGGAGGAGAAACAGCAACCTTAGTAGGACAAAAGCTTAAGGCTCTAGGTAAGCATTGCCAAGTGCTTGCTATTTCCCATTTTCCTCAAGTCGCCCGCTTTGCAGATCACCATATGCAGATCTCCAAAACGGAAAAAGAGGGACGCACTGTAACAACGATGTGTTATCTTGAAAAAAATGAAACAGATGAAGAACTCATGAGAATGCTAGGGGGAACTAGGGTTCATAGCCCCAAATAAGGTCCTGTATAAAGTGTAGGAAAGGGGGCAAAGTAGGTATCGGCCACAAAAGCGGTAAAGATATGGAGAAGTTCTGAAGGGAACATGTCTAATCTCTCCATTTTCACTTCCCAAAAGTACTCGACAGAACCATCTTTAAAACGGTTATGGTGTTTGATCAAGTGAGCCAACAGCTTTTCACGATCGTG
>JAKQGT010000143.1 GCA_029556005.1 Chlamydiota bacterium
GAGGGGTTCCCAAACAGGGTGCGGAAGAGATATTCTCCTTCAAAATTTGCCGAGTGGCGGAAGAGATAATTCCCTACACAATCTCCGAGGGCCCAAACATTTTTTTGTGTGGTTCTCAAGTGATCGTCTACTTTGACAAACCCAGCATCTGTGAGCTCAATATCCGTATGCTCAAGTCCTAATGTGTCGGTCCAAGGTTGGATCCCTGTTGCGATGAGCAAATGATCGGCTTCAGCTTTGTGAAGCTTCCCAGTGCTATCTTTATAGGTGACTGTGTAAGTGCCTTTTTTATAGGTCACCTCTTGGAAATCACAGTGGAGATGGAGGTTCACCTGTTTTTCAAAGGCTTTTTGAAATTCTTCGCGGATGTCATCATCTTCAGGGCGTAAGAGGATGCTCCGGACTAAAAACTCCACTTCGACCCCTACTGCTGAATAGAAATACCCCAACTCAACCGCAATAAAACCTCCCCCAATGACGATCATTTTTTTAGGGAGCTTGGTATTACGCAAAGCTTCCTGATAGGTCATGTAGGGGACTTGATCCAGACCCGGAATTTTGGGGACTGCAGCACGCGCTCCCACAGCGATGAAGATCTTGTCAGCAGTCAGCTGGTCCTTCCCCACTTGAAGCGTCATCTTATCGATGAACTTTCCCTCATAAGGGTAGTAATCGACGTTGGGTGTTTTCTCATAAAAAGGGGCAATGCTTGCCGATTCTTCATCGATGGTTTTATTGACGCGGTTAACAAGCTTTTCAAAAGAGACCTTAAGGTCTCCTTTGACCTCTATTTCGAAGCGGTGGGCATCGCGGATCAGGGAGGCGAGTTGCGCCGTATGAATAAGCATTTTAGAGGGAATGCACCCCCGATTGAGACACGTTCCTCCCAGAGGGCCTTTTTCAATGATGGCAACCTTTTTCCCCAGTTTTGCAACGGGTGTTACAAGCTTTGTTCCCCCTCCAGACCCAATAACAATCACGTCATAATGTTTTGTCATGAATCTATCCGGAATTAAAGGATTTATTGGATTTCTTGTAGGTTTGAGCAGATTTGCCACCTTTTTTTAGAGGACATTGTCCTATTGACAAGGACTTTAAAAAAGGGTGGTAAAGATGCCAAAGAAACTGAAATGAAAAAATATCATTAATTCCGGATCGGTTCATAGGACCATTATATAGCCCTATCTCTTTTCAAAATCAATAGTACCACCAGTTAAGAACAGGAACATGCTTGAGAGTAGCCCCTACCCATCCTTCTTTAAAGCGGGCAATCAGTTTTTGGAGGCTATCTTGGATTTCTTGCTTATTCTCTCCTACAAGGGCAGCATTTAAGGCTTTCGCTTCTGTTTGAATATCCTCACTCCCTTTGAAAAGGTCACTGAGTAAAAATTGCGCCATTGTTTGAAGCTCTCCCTTTTGAACAAGAGTCAGTTCTCCCTCTTGCACCATGGCTTCACAGGTAGATCGCATGATCCCCGCAACGGTGCAATGATAAATAGAGAGTTGAAGGTTAGCGATCTGAATTAAGTCTTGCTCTACAGCTTGTTTCTGATTCCCCGTCGCGTGAACACTTAAATTACCAAGAAGAGACTCATTCCCTTTCAGTCCAAACCGCGCCACAAAGTTATAGATCCCTTGAAGGAGGTCTTGTGTGGGATTGCCCAGCCGCAGCCAGGTTTCAAGTTTATTAAATCCCTCTTGCGTGTTGAGCTCTTTCCATGTTGAGCGATGAAAGGCGCCACAACTGACTTTTGAAACTTCACTTGCCATTTTATACCTCCTTTGAGGTTGTTATACAAAAATTTTTAAAACATTTTATGTTAAGAATTCATTAACCATCAATAAAAAATTTAAACGCTCTTGCGTGCCTTTCAGGGATCTCGTATAATATAGCTAATTTAAACAACTTTAGCTATAGGTTCAAACAATGAGGAGAACATGAAAAAATATCTCACAGTAGCCCTTCTTGCTTTTGCCTCTTTAACCTTTGCCAATGAAAAGGAAAAGCGTGGCCAAGACCTTTGCCAATTCACCGAAAGTGTTTTTGGCATTTTGCAAGATGAATCCCGTCTGATCGATGAAGAAAAACTCGAAAACGCTTATCTCTCTTTCATTGAGCGCTTAAAGCAATATGAAAAAGACCCTAATCCTGAAATTGCTGAAATGGCAGAGAAGTTTATCCTCTCTTTTAAAGAGGGCGCTGATACTAAAGAGGCTCTTGCAGATGCAGTTTCCGCACTGGGACGTCTCTTAAAGTGTTCTGTTGATGATGAATACTACCGGATCGATACTGCTTACATGCTTCACAGAGAAGACCTTCAGAAGCAGATTGCCCAAATCGAAGCAAAACTTGAAGAGCGCCTTCCCAAGGGATATATCAACTACCACAAACTGATGATCGAGTCTCTTGCTGAAGAGGAATACGATCTAGCCCTCTATGCTTACTTAAAAATTGCTGAAAGCCGCTGTGAATAAGGCTTTTAAACACCCTCTAAGAGTTCCCCTTCTAGTTCGATGATCTTTTCAACAAAGGAAATATCTTCGGGGCGATCTACAGAGCCATGCGTTCTCCCTCTATAGTCTACAGGAACGACTTGAATCGAAATGCCGTTTTCTAAAGCGCGCAGTTGTTCAAGTTTTTCAGATTTTTCAAATACCCCTTCAGGAAGAAGACTTAGTTGTTGAAGCGTTTCTGCTCTGTAGCCATAGAGGCCAATATGACGATAGATGATACGATCTGTCTGCATTTCGTCTCGATTGTAGGGGATAAGGGCTTTGGAAAAATAGAGAGCTTTTCCCTTCTTATCAAAGGTGACCGTTGTGCCACTTGAGCTTCCCCCACGTTTACTGGTAACAAAATCTGTCAGAGCTTTCCCTGTTAAATGGACTGCAGGAGTTGCTATTTGAACAGTGGGGTCAGAGAGCATCGCTTGAAGAACACCCTCAATCACCCATGGAGGGGTCAGTACCGCGTCCCCTTGAAAACTAAAAAATATGGTATGTTTTTGATCCAATAAACGGGAGACTTCTGCTACACGATCTGTACCCGTCAAGCATTCGGGACTCGTCAGCATCACGGTGGCTCCAAAGTCTTCTGCGAATGCTTTAAGATCTTGACTATCGGTTGCAATCAGGACCTCGTTTGCCCCCTTAACACCCTTAGCAAGGTGCCAGACCCGTTCAATCATTGTCTTGCCCTTAATCAAAGCCAGAGGCTTATCAGGAAACCGCGTGGAAGCCATTCGCGCAGGAATTACAATAGCAGCACTTTCATCCATAGAGACTCATTTAAAATAGGTGAATATGAGTTTAGCAAGTTTTCAAAGAGAAGTCAAAACGTAATGCATGGTAGAGCAGATGCAGAAAATCGTGAAAGAAAAAGAAGAG
>JAKQGT010000116.1 GCA_029556005.1 Chlamydiota bacterium
TTACACTTTGTACATTCTGCGTAAGTGGTAATGGCGGTCTCTTTTTCAACCCCATTAGCAGCTTCTTCAAAGCTAATGGAAATTTGGGCTTTTTTGCTAACCCCTTGTCGGGAATATTGAGGGCCGCCACCAAAGTCTTGACAAAAGAAAGAATCGAAAATCGTATCTCCACCCGGAGCTCCGCCAAATGCACCCATGAATGTACGCAAGGCCTCTTCCATAGAGGAGAAACCTGCGCCTGCACCTGCACCCATTCCGGCACCCCTGAGGGCATCGGAACCATACTGGTCATACATTTGCCGTTTCTTCTCGTCACTTAAGACTTCATAAGCTTCCGAAACGTCTTTGAATTTGGCTTCAGCTTGTGAGTCATCAGGGTTTTTATCGGGATGATACTTAAGGGCTAGTTTACGGTAAGCCTTCTTAATTTCATCCTGAGTGGCCTCACGAGGGATGCCTAATACTTGGTAATAATCGGTCATAACCTACATCTTGATCTTTCGATCCGAATTATACAGTTAGCACTTGAATTTTTCAAGTGCTAACGACCTTTCTTAACTTTGTACTTTAGAGCTGCCTTAGACTTGGCACGTTTCTTGACTGAAGGTTTATCATAGAAGCGGTGCGCTTTTGCGGCTTTCATGATCCCTTCTTTATCGAGTTTTTTCTTTAAAGCTCGAAGAGCTTTGTCGATGGGCTCACCAGTGCGAACCTTCACGTTCGGCATAAATTAATCACTTCCTAAGCGGGTTGAATTCAAAGTTTTGTTCATTCCATCTATTCTATATCACAAACCTCTTATTATTCAATCATTTGGTTGATTATGAAAAATTCAAAAAATTTCAATAAATTGATTTTGAGTGGGTTAAGGAGATCTTAAGTAAGAGACTTGAATTTCATCATGGCTAAAAAGTTTCTCTTGTTTAAGAAGATAGGAGGCCAGAAAGGGAAGATTCAGGGGGGGGAGAGGCTCTTCAAGATCTTTCTTTTGGAGGAAGGGTTCTTCGAAAAAAAGAGCATTGCGGGTTTTAGTTCCCTTAAGGGTATAAACCCCCTGGGATTTCGCATCGGTCATGATTGTAAAAGGGCCCTCTCTTTCGGGGATATGACACAGTAAGCTGCAAAAAGGAAGGAGGGGGATTTTTCTTGCAAAACTTAGGGTTTTTGCTGTCATTACTCCCACGCGTGTCCCTGTGAAGGATCCCGGTCCTATTCCAATTGCAATAAAGTCAATCTCTTCATGTTGCAGGAGTTTTTGCGTAGCGGGGAGGAGCCTTTGGGATTGCTTCAGGGGAGGAAGGATTTCGCTATCCAATGTTCCTGAGGGATGATGGAGAGCGACAAAACTATCCCTTCCACTTGTATCTATAATCAGAAATTTTTTAACCATATGAACCTATTTCGAATGAGTAGCCTTTTTTTATTTCAGTCTTTTCGATACCTATCCTTTCTCTATTTTGAGGCCTTGTCTCTTGGAAAATGTCCTCAAAATAGAGAAAGGACATCTACTCAAAAATCCAAGAAATGAAAGAAACTCTTTAATTCGAGATAGGTTCACCGGAATATTATATCGGAGTTGTATTTATATGTCCTACGTCATATAGGAAAGGTAGACTTAAATACCGTTTGAAGCTGTTTGAGTATGAGTGTAAGTGGCAATTGCGTAATTAAACCGCGAGTGCTACACTACCTTGGAATAATTTTAAATGAAGGGGTTATATCGTTGGTCGATTCACCCGATGATGATAACATGCCTGAGGATGAGGATCTTCCTGAGGAAAATTTTGATTTGTCCGATGCGCTTCTCGATAGCGATTTAGAGAAGTTGATTGGTAGTAATAAGAAGGCTCCTGTGGAAGAGAAACTCCCTGAGGAACTTTTTATTCTTCCCCTTACGCGGCGTCCCTTTTTCCCAGGGATGGCAGCTCCCCTTGTTATTGAACCGGGGCCCTATTATGAAGTTCTGAAGATTGTGGCCAAATCTCAACATAAAATGTTGGCTCTGTTCTTGACCAAACAAGAAGATGCGAACATCTATGATTTGCAGTTCGAAGGGCTTTGCGATGTGGGAGTGATGGCCAATATTTTGAGAATTGTCCCTCTGGAACAGGGGGGAGCTCAAGTGGTTCTGAATATGGAGAAGCGGATCAAAATTGAGAAGCCGATCTTAAAGTCTAAATATATGAGAGCCAAGATCACCTATCATGATGATCGGGTTACCCAACAACAGTCTAAAATTATCAAAGCCTACTCGATCAGCATTATCACGACCATCAAAGAACTCCTCAAACTCAATCCTCTCTTTAAGGAAGAGTTGCAGATTTTTCTAGGCCACTCTGATTTTACAGAGCCAGGCAAGCTTGCCGACTTTGCCGTTGCTCTTACAACAGCTGGGCGGGAAGAGTTGCAAGATATTTTGGGGACATTTGATGTCCAAGCCCGTATCGATAAAACTTTAGTTCTTTTGAAGAAAGAGCTCGACCTCTCTAAACTGCAAAGTAGCATCAATCAGAAGATTGAAGCGACCATCTCTAAAACGCAGCGGGAATTTTTTCTTCGAGAGCAACTTAAAACCATCAAGAAAGAGCTGGGCCTCGAAAAAGACGATAAAACATGTGATATTGAGAAGTTTCAGGAGAGGCTCAAAGATAAAAAAGTCCCTGAAGAAGCTCAAAAAGTGATTGATGATGAGATTGACAAACTCAGCGTTTTGGAAGTCCAGTCAGCAGAGTATTCGGTCTCGCGTAATTATTTAGATTGGCTCACGATTGTCCCTTGGGGCGTTTTTAGCAAAGAGAATCATGACTTAAAGCATGCCGATAAGGTCCTTGAGGAAGATCACTATGGATTAAAGGACATCAAAGAGCGCATTTTGGAATTTATCGGTGTGGGAAAACTCACAGGGGGAGTCAAAGGGAGCATTATTTGTTTTGTAGGGCCTCCAGGGGTGGGGAAAACCAGTATTGGTAAGAGCATTGCCCGCGCTTTAAATCGTGAATTCTTCCGTTTTTCTGTTGGAGGAATGCGGGATGAAGCCGAAATTAAAGGGCATCGCCGCACCTATGTTGGAGCCATGCCGGGAAAAATGATTCAAGCGCTCAAAACAACGCAAACCATGAACCCTGTCATCATGTTAGATGAAGTGGATAAAATGGGGATGAGCTATCAAGGGGACCCCGCATCTGCTCTTTTAGAAGTACTTGATCCTGAGCAGAATAAAGATTTCCTCGACCATTATCTTGATGTACGCTGCGATCTTTCCAACACACTCTTTATTGTCACTGCAAACGTTTTAGATACCATCCCGGGGCCTCTAAAAGATCGGATGGATATTTTAAGACTTTCGGGATACATCAAAGAGGAAAAACTTCAAATCGCAAAGAAATACCTGATTCCTCGTAATCGCAAAAACTCGGGACTCAAAGCAAACCAAGTCAAGTTTACAACGGGGGCGATTCAAGGGATTATTGAAGGATATGCACGTGAAGCTGGGGTGCGTGGTTTAGAAAATAATATCAAAAAGATCATGCGAAAAGTTGCTGTGGAAATTGTGAGAGCGGGCAACCGGAAGAAAAAATCGGTCACTATTTCTGAAAGCACCCTTGAAAAGTATTTAGGCAAACCCATCTTTACCACAGATCGTTACTATGACAAAACTCCTATTGGTGTGTGTACAGGCCTTGCTTGGACGGCCATGGGAGGGGCAACGCTCTATGTGGAAGCGATTGAAACGCCTGCAGACAAAACCCAGATGAAGCTCACGGGGCAAGCGGGTGATGTGATGAAAGAGTCGGCTCAGATTGCTTGGAGTTATGTCAGTAGTGAGGTGAAGCGGTATGCTCCCAGACTGAAGTTTTTTCAGGAAAAAGAGGTCCATGTACATATTCCCGAAGGAGCCACTCCTAAAGATGGCCCCTCAGCTGGGGTGACCATGACGACAGCGCTATTATCCCTTTTAATGAAGACTCCCGTTGCGAAAGATTTAGGGATGACAGGAGAGCTCACGCTGACTGGTAAGGTCCTACCCATTGGGGGACTAAAAGAAAAACTCATTGCAGCTAAACGATCCAAATTGAAGACACTTATTTTTCCTAAAGACAATAAGCGGGATTATGATGAACTCCCCGCCTATTTAAAGAAAGGGATCGAGGTCCATTTTGTGAATACCTATGACGATGTATTCAA
>JAKQGT010000128.1 GCA_029556005.1 Chlamydiota bacterium
ATAAATAGTAACAAGCAATGTTTGGAAATTTTTGCGCGATTTGGGTTAAAGTCGATTTCGTCAGTTCAAAGTTTTGTACCACAAGAGTATGGATGTTATGCAGGGTGGTCTGCTCACCCGGCAAGTCTAAAAGAAAATCAATATCCCCGGCTCCTTTTAGAACAAGACGGTCTATTTTATGATCTTTGTGAAGGAATCTTATTAGGGAGTCTCTTTTCGCCTCAGGGTTACTAAAGTCTAATTGAAGTTCTAGAGTATCGTTGGGACAGAGAAACTTTTCTGGATCTCTGATTGTAATTTTATCATGTCCTCCGGATTGCCAAGTTGAAAAACAGAGTTCAGGATCGTCTTTATCTTCTCCATGATCATACTTTTTAGCAACAATGCCCACCATTCCATTAATGGTATCTTCGAGATCCTCAAAGTTTGTCAGAGTAATCTGTGGCAATAAGGCCTGATCTCTCTTGATGAGATCCCGCTCTTTTTGAGCAAGCTGACTTTGGAGATCTTCAATTTCTACATCTTTGGGATCTCTGGGAGGGGTATAGGGTTCGTATCGATACACGGTAGGAGCTACAATAGCAATGGGGAAAATGATAATTTGGGCAAAAACATCTACGACCATTTTTGCAATTTGAACTGCATAATCGGTCAGGAGATCCACATCCCAATCCCAATTCACAATCATCAAAGTGAGATGACAGGCAAAAGCTCCTCCGAGCTGAATCACAGAGAGGCTCACAAAAAAAGGCATGGCGATCACCCCGATTCTAGCTCCAATTTCCTTCATCATGCGATCCATAAAGGGGGCTTCTTCTTCGATATGAGTCATATCTTCAATAAAATGACTACATGCCGAAGCAAGACTCGGTTTACGGTTTTCTATAGGAATGAGTGTTTGCTGAATGTCTCTTCCAAACTGAACGATAGCGCTGTATTCTGCCATGATATTATCCTCTTAGAGTTTATTACAGGCAAATAGCTTATGCGAAGAGGGGGTTTAATTTAAACCTCAAAGTAGGATTTGCATTCTTTCCTATTTGAAGGTATACTTTTTGCACTTACTTATTACGGGGGTTAACGAAAATGAGTAGTGTAAATAGACGCACAGAAACTTCTTGGTATGCCCTTTTTTCCCGTCCAAATGTGTTGAAACAGGGACGCATCTTAGGGACACTGCCTAAGATACTGTTAGTAGCATCTGGGATATTAGGTATTGTTTGGTTTTTTCGAAAACCTTCCCCTCCAGATCTTGGTTCAAGAAATCTTCGAATAGAAACAGATGAAGACTCCTTGAGTGAAACAAGATCTAGACCAGGCACGCCTAATAGCGCCTATGCGATGGAACTATATCAGGGGCGCTTAGAAGTTGTTTCTGATGCTGAATCGCTTACTTAAGCTTAATTGATGATGAATGAATAAATTTGAGGTATGAATATGGCTGTACATAATAATGGTGGTGGGGGATGGAGTTTGTGGAATTTGTGTTGTTGTTGCTGTGGGGAAGATCAAGAAGATCAGAAAGTTACTGAATCTTCTAGATTATTACATGACGGTCTTCCAAAAGATCAAAGAGATATGCATAGAAGAGACGCTATAATGCCCCCTTCTACTTACCAACCACCTCCTCTCGTTCACGAAGATCGCAAAGACGAGGAAGAGGGTCGACGCACTCCTCCAATGGATATGCAAGGATCTCCTCCTGGGAGTCCTGGGACGCTATCTGCTCCAGGAACACCTGATAGCGCCTATGGCGTCCAAGTCCACACGGGGAATCTAGTGAATGCATCCCCTGCAAAAAAAACTGGAGAGAATGAAGGTGGTGAATAATGAGCTGTATTCTTAGAGCTATTTGTTGTTGTTGTTACCCGAAAGAACCCATCGATTCCCATCGACCTCCAACGGAAAATGATCGACTAATACGTCATCGACGTAGAGATTCAGATGGAGAAGGTTCAAGGTCTGAACCGGGGACTCCAGATAGTGCTTATAAAACACAAACCTATCAAGGAACCCTTGTTCAAGTTTCCCCGTATAGAGGGAATGCGCGGGATAAAGTTTAGTTCTTGGGGATCCACTGAAGGGTCCAGAGGGTGCAGCCGGCGTAGACGCCAGGGAGCCAGAAGAGCCATCCGATGATGGTGGTGGTGAGAATCATGCTGAGTATCCCGGCGATGCAGCCGGCTGTTAGTATTTGGAGGGTGCGCTTTTTGATCTCTTCTATCCGTTTTTTGCCGGGGACACCCTGAATGGCTAGGGAAAGATCGGCGGCATCGATGATGGCAATATGCCCCATCCCCACTTGGGCTAGAAAGAGGGCTAGAGGGCCAAAAATAAAGAGAGAGATCAGGGTGACGAGGGGCCAAAAAAGGCGCCAACCGAGGGTGCGGAAAATCACTTGGATGCTAGAAAGGGTTGCCCGCATCATCCCCTCCCCTTTAATAGGTACGCGCAAATCTTGAAACATTTTTCCGATCATATTCTCAAAAGCAAAGTTCAAAATCAGGGGAAAAACCGAGACCCAAAGGGCGATGATCACAAAGGCCGCATAACCAAGTGACTTAAAAATCCCCCAGGTATACTCAAACCAACCATTCTCCATAGGAGGCCAACTGATATAAGCTGTGATAAAGAAAGCAGCCGTCAGGATAAAGAAAGAGATCAAGGCGGCGAGTAGAGGGGCGAGCCAAAGGTGGGGGCGCGCAATGAAGTATCCAAACCCGACAAAGCTGCAATTCGTGGCGGAAATCGTTTGACTCATAGATTGAAGTGGGTTTTAAGGGTTTCTGCGACTTCTTGAATGGCTAGGCGGGCGTCATCGAGGATTCCTGCCATTTGGAAAAAGCCATGGACCATCCCTTTGTAGCGATGGAGTTTTACGGGAACACCTGCCTCTTTCAGTCTTTGAGCATAAATCTCCCCTTCATCTCTTAAAGGGTCAAACTCTGCTGTAATAATGAGTGCGGGAGGCAGTCCCGAAAGATCGGGGGCGAGTAAAGGAGAAATCCGGGGGTCTTCTGCTTTTCCCCCTTTTCCTAGATACTGCGTTTTGTACCACTCAATCGATTCTTTTTCGAGAAGATACCCTTTTTCAAATTCCTGATGGGAAAGGGTGGAGCAGGTTAAATCTGTTTGAGGATAGATCAGAACTTGAAAAGAGAGAGGAGCGTGGACTTCAGCGCGCACTTCATGGGTTAAGACGGCAGCGAGATTCCCTCCTGCATTTTCTCCTCCTATGGCAATGCGTCCATCATGACTAAGCTCCTTGGGATGGGCAATAATCCAATGGAGCGCTGTTTTGGCTTCTCGAATAGCAATGGGAAAAGGGTTTTCAGGGGCCAAGGGATAGTTAAGGGCAGCAACAATGCACCCACTTGTGGCAGATAGCATCCGACACACAGGATCGTGGGTATCAATATCCCCCTTTACAAAACCTCCAGGATGAAAATAGAGAAGAAGAGGGAGCAGTTTATTTTCTTCAGGGTAATAAAGACGCATTAGCATGTTTCTCTGATCGGTGGGAATGATATGGTTCATCACTTTTGCTAGTGGCATGGGCTCACCCATCAGACGTTTGAGGCGGGCGGGACTTTTGCGAATTTCAGCAAGAGGGGTTTTACTCATCGGAAGGTTTTTTGCTTCATGGGTCACTTTGATCATCTCTTTGATCGTGGGGTGGAGAGTCATAAGATTTCCTTTGTATGCCAATCATTATGTCTAGGCGTGCGGAAAAAAGCAAATATACTCAAACAACTTCAAAAGTGGGGTTTTTGACTGCACTAAAGCACCGTAAATCCAACTTTTGAAGTTGTTTGAGTATATCGAATCATTTTTTTATTTCATTAAAAATCCCTCTCTTTTAGACTTTTTCATCGAACATGAACCATTTTGCAGGTAGATGTATGTTGAGAAAATTTACACTTTTTTTAGGAACACTTTGTTTTTTGTTTGGGGGAGCACACCTTTTTGCTATTCCGCACCAACCACCACATGAAATTCCTCCTGCTGGAATTATTCTGGGAGATGGCGAGCATCTTCTCTGTGGGAAAAGTCGGGATGGCAAAATAGAACTTCATAATGGGGCGCAATTTAAAGTGCTTCCCGGAGAAGTGGAAAAAGTGATGCAAGAGTGGGATTACTATGACCACTTAGCATTTTCCCCTAATCCTTACCCTTTTGGGGGATCAAACTTTTACGTCACCAATTTAACACGTGGAGGCTTTGTCCATGCAGAATATTGGGCAGGTCCACGCTTTAATAACATTTATACTTTGACGATCCATCATATCGATCCTTATTATGGAGAGATCTATTTGATTGATAGCCATAAACGCCCCGAAGATCGTACAATCACCCGTTGGATTATTGAGCCCAAAGATTGGGAGCATATCAAAAGATGGGAGCGTGGGGAAACCGTGATTGTTGGGCTTAATAGTAATTGGTTTGCAGGAATGTTTTCGAGCCACCCATTCATTTTGGTGAGTTACGAAAACTTTCAATTTGTAAAATATGTGAGGGCTAGCCCTCAACCCCTATAATGCAATAAGTTGCAATGGAGATTTTATACACATCGTGTTTCAAAAGTTGGGAATTTGACAAGGAGACCTTCAAAATTCTTTGTTCGGACCGAGCGACCATTGCCCAAGAGGCAAGGCGTGAGCGAGAACAAGAATTTTGAAGCTAAGTCGACGCAATCAAAAACCAACTTCTGAATCATGATGTGTATATTCCAAAGAAGGGGTTTGAGCATAACTAGAGAGAGGTTTCATTTATGCAGAGAGTTTTAAGTGGGAGTGAGCGTGTCCCTGATCAGTATCCTCAAGTGCAGGAAAACGAAGGACTATCCCTTCGTAAACCTGTGGTGATGGTGTTATCCATCTTAGCGGCAGCAGTTGCTTATCAAAACATATCGGAAAAAAACCGGAAACCCATTGTTGCTGTGATTCTGGGTACAGGTCTTTCCTATACCTTTGGCTTATGCAACATTTTAAAAGGTGTTGCCTCTATATTAGAAAAAGAGGAAGAAGAAACTCCCCCTCCCAGAACTCCACCCCAACACTACGGACACGAATCCCCTTTTTCCTATACGCAAAATCCCAACTTCAGTCCTTATAGCCTCCCCAGCGCTCAGCGCTCTGGAGGATCTCCGAGAGGTGTAAGTGGACTCCAACGGAATCTTTTCCCAGACGAACTAGGAGGGACTCCTGTGCAAAAACGGGATCCTCATCGTCCCCCCACCCCTTACTATGCTTCTGCCTCCCCCTCTTCGACCCTCTTGGGAACCCCTCCTCCACAAACGATTCACTATGGACCCTCTCCCCATCTTGTTTCCGGAAGTCAGGTAGGGGGAACTCCGGCGCAGAAACGCTCACCTCTTCCTCAACAGGCCCTGCCTCAACATCCCTATGGAACTCCCCTTCAACAAATGGCTGGCAAACCTTTTCCCGCT
>JAKQGT010000136.1 GCA_029556005.1 Chlamydiota bacterium
TCTATCAAGATAAGTCCGTATGGATTCGTAATACCACCAAAAAATCAATCAATTTACATAGCGTAATAAGTTCATTCTTGCGAATGAGTCACTTCACTATTTAAATCGTCAATATTCTGGCTATGACTATATTATGAAACCAATACTAACAACTTAAAAAGAACTCTGCTTTTTAAAGGTGTATTTTCAGCATAATGCTTACCCTTTCTAAACGTAATTTTAACATATTTTTTATTTAATTCAATATTATTTTATAATTCACTTACAACTAGTCATTTACAATATAAAATAAACACAATCCGTTTATTACAAATAACTTAAGTAAAAAACCCTTAGAATTCCAAGGGATTTTTTAGGAAAATGACGTAAGATGCTTGTTTTTAAGCTACTTCAACCTCTCTGCCTCTAAAATAGGGCATTAGGAGAGCGGCTTCAGGAAGGATCCGTCTAAGAAACAATATCCGTTCCCGTCACACTCATCAGCTCAATATATGTACTGCGGCTAAGAATGAGCTAGAGTTCTTTGCATAACGTGTTGCTATTCCTCTCCATCGTTTGAAGTGAAGAATGGCATTCTCTGCAAGATACCTTAATTTATAGAGGTGTTTATCGTACTCCCTTTTTAGTTTTCTATTTCTTTGCGGTGGAATCACTGATTGGATTCCTTTTTTATCAACATATTGTAAAAACTGGTCTGTGTCATATGCCCGGTCTGCAAGCAAGTATTCAGCGCTTATCTCATTGATAAGCTCAGAAGCTTTTGTGCAATCAGCCACGGTACCTTCCCTAATAAGCGATCGGACTGGCAAACCATGCGCATCCACGGACACATGCATTTTTGAGTTGAGCCTCCTTTTGTTCTACTCATGTCTTGATTTCCACCTACAGCTCCAACTCCATTTGGGTGGACTTTTATATAACTGGCATCGATTATTAGCCATTCAAAATCTGGATCTTCAATAACAATGTCTAATAAGTTTTGCCAGATTCCTCGGTCTCTCCAAGGAGCACCTGTTCTTAAAAATCCAGAACACCCCATTTAGAAATAGTCGATTATCTTGAGCAAGTCGACCAATTTTCCCTGTTCCTCCTGGAAGGTGGTCTTTGATTTTTTCCCATAGATAATCGGAAATATCATGACGTCGATGCGAAGGTAGCATAAGATTTTCTCTATGTAGAAATTTCAAACGCACACATCATATAATAAGTAATTATAATTTGACGACACTATCTAGGAAATTAAAAGAAAATATTCAAAGCGATGTTCCCTTTATCATCCACATAAATAGGCAATATTTTGGGGACTAAAGCTTAAGCAGCTCTACGGAGCTGCCCTTCACTTCAGTCTCAAAAATCTTACCTACTTATGCAGCGCTAAAGAGAAAAATAAATGGCACTTAGTTGTTTAAGTCTCAGAGGCTGACTAGATAAAGAAAATGGACGTAGATACAATATGAGCGCCGAGTCCTGAAGGGTCCCCCTTAACGAAGGGGTAGCGGCGCAGCTGATGTGTTAATTTCGCGGTGTTAAAGGGAAAAATGCCGATGACTGGACTCGAACCAGCACCCTATTGCTAAGAGCAGATTTTGAATCTACCGTGTCTACCATTCCACCACATCGGCATCATAGGGATGGGGGATGATACCTGATGGGGAGTTTTCTTTAAACCCCGAAGTGCTAGTTATTTTTCCCTTTATCATCCACATAAATAGGCGACCTTTTACGGATCAAAGCTCGGACAGCTCTTTAGAGCTGGCCTTCACTTCGTTCCAAAAAATCTCACCTATTTGTGCGGTGCTAAAGGGAAAAATAACTAGCACTTCGGGGTTAAAAGGGATTTCAAGAGTTTTGGGTAGCTGTTACTGTTGTGTAGGTGGTTCCTAAAACAAGGGGCGTCGTTTGGACCTGAACTTGAATGTCTGGGTGAGTTTCCTGGATCTTTGGGGTGACCAGGATCTGGATAAGCTCAGGATAACGGAATAGATAGTTATCGTGACTACTCGTAGTCGTTCTATACTCTATTTGACAAGAGGGCTGAGATTGAAGTTCTTTGAAGATCCTTTCGGAAATTTCATTCATTTTGCATAGAATAGTATAGGCTTTGTGATGCTCTGGAGCTTCTGGAGGGGTTGGAAGGAGATGAATATTGCGGGTAAGAAAGGTGCTGGTTTTTTGCTCGAAAAAAGCGACTAGCCATAAGGGAAGAGAATCAGATTTACCTTCGTAGAAAAGTACTTGGGCTTGGAGATAAGGGCGCTGAAAGGCATGGAAATTTGAGAAATCCAATGAAAGTGCACAGGAACAGGCCGCCAACAGTTATTCTTCCCCGAATAAGATTTTTTCCCGGACAGGGAGATGGTAGTAGCGTGGCATCTGGGGGGTATTATGGAAGCGGAGGTTGACGAGATGGGGGTGGGCGTACGCTTCAGCAGCCAGTCTCCCCCAAACACTATCTTCAATGACAAAATTGCATTTCTTACTGCTATTTTTGAAGACAATGTGGGTGATGCGAGGGTTGTTTTCCAAAAGGTTGGGAAGCAAGGGGAGGATGTGTTCGGCACTTTTTTTGTCTAAATCAAAGACAAGATGGCGAACTGAGGTGTTTTTTTCTAAGCTATCGAGAAGCTTTCTTCGATCAGCTTCGTTAGCAAAGGGGGCATGGATGTGAAGATGGGT
>JAKQGT010000140.1 GCA_029556005.1 Chlamydiota bacterium
GGCCGGCAAGGCGACGCCGCAGCCACCGATCGGCCCTGCGCTCGGGCAAGCCGGCCTGAACATCATGGCTTTCTGTAAGGAGTACAATGCTAAAACGCAAGACAAGGCAGGAGATATCCTTCCTGTTGAAATTTCGGTTTATTCTGATAAAAGTTTTACATTTATTACCAAACAACCCCCCATTTCCCGACTGATTTTAAAGGAATTAGGAATTGAAAAGGGTTCAGGAGTTCCTAACCGAGATAAGGTGGGAAAACTCTCTAAAGAGCAAGTAAAGAAAATCGCTGAAAGAAAATACCCTGATCTGCGTGTCCGTTCCATGGAAGCTGCACTATTGGTTGTTCAAGGAACAGCGCGGTCGATGGGTGTAGATATTATTGAAGGCTAAGATACAATGACAAAGAGAAGCAAACGTTATAAAGAAATTCTCAAGCTTTATGACCCTACTAAATCTTACAATCTTAATGAGGCAGTGGAGATTTTAAAGAAAGCTCCTTCTGTTAAATTTGATGAGTCTGTTGAAATTGCATTGCGCGTTGGTGTCGATCCTAAAAAATCGGATCAACAGGTCCGAAGCACCGTTTTTCTTCCTCATGGAACTGGAAAAACGCTACGCGTAGTCGTTCTTGCGACAGGAGAAAAAGTTAAAGAGGCATTAGATGCTGGAGCAGATGAAGCAGGGGATCAAGAGCTCATTGAAAGAATCAAAGGAGGGTGGACCGATTTTGATGCTTTAGTTGCAACTCCAGACATGATGCGTGAAGTGGGTAAGCTAGGTAAAGTTTTAGGCCCCCGTGGACTCATGCCGACTCCGAAAGCGGGAACTGTTACAACAGATGTAAAACGGGCAGTGGAAGATTTGAAGAAGGGGAAAATCGAGTTCAAAGTAGATAAGAACGCTGTTATTAATAACTTTGTAGGAAAGGTTTCTTTCACAAAAGAGCACCTTGTAGAGAATATTGAATCTCTCCTTAGCGCCATTTCAAAAGTGCGACCAGCCTCTGCTAAAGGACAGTTTCTGCGAAGCTTGTACATCTCATCGACGATGGGAGCTGGAATTAAAATCGATATCAACTCAATCGCACTTAGTTAGGAAGCAAAATATGAGAAAAGAAAAGCAATTCTTACTAGATGAGATAAAGGACCAACTTGCGGACTCAAATGCCTTCCTTCTGACAAGTTATCAAGGTATGAGCCCCAACCTAACTTCAGAATTTCGTAAGTCGGTTTTTGAGACAGGTGGTTTTTTTAAAGTTGTTAAGAAGCGTGTATTTTTAAAAGCTGCAGCTGAAGCAGGAGTTTCAGTCGATTCCGATAGCCTTAAGGGGCATATTGGAATCGTTTATGCTGGCAAAGATACCATTGCGACAACAAAAGCTATCTATAAATTTACCAGTGACAATAAGGACTTACTCGAAGTACTGGGAGGTCTTTTTGAAGGGAAAATGTGTTCACCACAAGACTTCAAAGAGATTTCACAACTTCCAAGTCTGGAGCAGATGCGTGCAGAATTCTTAGGCGTATTAGAAGCTCCAATGTCTGGAACCGTGGGTGCGATGGAAGCACTCCTAGGGGGCTTGATCAGCTGTGTCGATCAAAAAGCCCAGAAAGAATCATAATGAACATAAGCACAAGAGGAAATAACCGTGGTACAACAAGAAGCAAACATTGATCAACTCGTAGATACGTTAAGCCAGCTTTCTGTTTTAGACCTTTCTAAGCTTAAGAAAGCTTTAGAAGAAAAATGGGATGTCAAAGCTGCTGCAGGAGGGCCTATGATGATGGCTGCTGCTCCAGTTGCTGGTGGTGATGCTGCTGCACAAGAAGAAGCAACCGATTTTAAAGTGACTTTGGAAGAAGCGCCTGCTGACAAGAAAATCGCTATTATTAAGGTAGTGAGAGAAGTGACTGGACTAGGACTAAAAGAAGCAAAAGACCTAGTTGAAGGAGCTCCTAAGCCTATTAAGGATAGTGCACCTAAAGCAGAAGCTGAAGAGATTAAGAAAAAGCTTACAGACGCTGGAGCAAAAGTATCACTTGCAGGTGTCTAAGCTAAACTTGATTAAGAGTTTACGTGCAAGGCAGAAACCTCTCTAGAGGTTTCTGCTTTCGCGCATTATAAAATTAAAGTGCAGAATTAGCGCCATAAACGTATCAAAAACGCCAGACTTTACGGAGGCATTTCCATGCTAAAAAGACCGCCAGAAAGGGTGAGTTTTCGTGGCCGAGAAGAGATTATTGATCTTCCCAACCTGATTGAAATACAGATTAAATCCTTCCGACAGTTTTTCCAAGAGGATAAGCTTCCTCACGAGCGGGAGAACATGGGACTAGAGGAAGTCTTTAGAGAAATTTTCCCCATTAAATCGTATGATGAAAAAACGGTTCTCGAATACCTATCTTATAATCTTGGAGTTCCCAAATATTCACCTGAAGAGTGCATCAGACGAGGGATTACTTTTAATGTCACCCTAAAAGTCAAGTTTCGTTTAACAGACGAAACAGGGATTAAAGAAGAAGAAGTCTATATGGGGACTATCCCTGTCATGACGAACCAAGGGACATTCATCATCAATGGTGCAGAGCGCGTTATTGTATCCCAGCTTCATCGCTCTCCTGGTGTTTCTTTTGAGCAAGATATGCATTCAAAAGGGAACGTATTGAGTTCCTTCCGCATCATACCCTATCGCGGAAGCTGGCTAGAAGCTTCTTTTGATATCAATGATCTGATCTATATCTATGTTGATCGCAAAAAACGGCGCCGAAAAGTGCTTGCTACCTCTTTTATCCGTACATTGGGTTACTCTTCAGATGCAGATATCATTGAAGAATTTTTCAATACTTATCGTGTGAAAATTAAATCAGATAAAGACTTTCCTAAGCTTGTAGGGAAGATTTTGGCTGAAGATATTCTGGATGAGGAAACGGGAGTTGTTTTTGGAAAAGCATCAGAGAAACTGACAACAGCGATGCTTAAGCGGATGTTTGATGCAGGGATTAGTGCGATCCGTATTGCGGAAGATGCCGATGAGACGAGCCCGATTATTAAAATGCTTGCAAAGGATCCTACAGACTCCTATGAATCGGCCCTGAAAGATTTCTATCGAAAAATTCGTCCCGGTGAACCCGCAACTCTGTCTAATGCACGTTCAACGATTATGCGTCTATTCTTTGATCCCAAACGGTATAATTTAGGACGCGTAGGTCGCTATAAACTCAATCGCAAACTAGGACGGGAAACGAAAGAAGAGGATCTCGAGATTGTCACCTTGAAAAAAGAGGATATCGTCGATGCTCTGAAGTATCTTATCCGTCTTAAACAGGGGAGTGATGATGCCCATGTTGATGATATCGATCACTTAGGGAACAGGCGTGTACGATCTGTGGGTGAGTTGATTCAGAATCAGTGCCGCATTGGCTTAGCCCGTATGGAAAAGATTATCAAAGAACGGATGAACCTCTTTGATTTTTCTTCCGATACCCTCACTCCTGGAAAGTTAGTTTCAGCAAAGGGCCTAGCAGGAGTTCTAAAAGACTTCTTTGGCCGTTCGCAACTTTCACAGTTTATGGATCAAACCAACCCTGTGGCAGAGTTGACGCATAAACGCCGCCTCTCTTCATTGGGACCTGGAGGTCTCAACAGGGAACGTGCCGGGTTTGAAGTCCGAGACGTTCACTCCAGTCACTATGGACGTGTCTGTCCGATTGAGACTCCTGAAGGACCCAATATCGGTTTGATTACATCCCTTTCTTCTTTTGCGAAAATCAATGAGTTTGGATTTATCGAAACACCTTATCGGATTGTCAGAGACGGTGTGGTGACCGAAGAAATCGAATATATGACTGCCGATTTAGAAGAAAAGTGTGTCATTGCGCAGGCCTCTGCTGCTTTGGATAAGCACAACATGTTTGAAGAGCCCATTGTTTGGGCCCGCTATCGTGGGGAACCTCTTAAAATCGAGTCGGAAAAAGTCACCCATATGGACGTTTCCTCTAAGCAACTGGTTTCAGTTGTTACCGGTTTGATTCCCTTTTTGGAGCACGACGATGCAAACCGAGCACTCATGGGTTCGAATATGCAACGTCAAGCCGTTCCTCTTCTCATTACAGATGCCCCTGTTGTAGGCACGGGAATGGAAATGCGTATTGCTCGTGACTCGGGAGCGGTTGCTATTGCAGAAGAAGATGGCATTGTGGAGTTTGTAGATGGATTCCAGATTGTGATTGCTTCTAAAGCTAACCGTATGAGCAAAAAGACCTATAACCTAAAAAAGTTCATGCGCTCGAATGCCGGAACTTCTATCAACCAAACTCCCCTTTGTAACGTGGGTGATGAGGTGCGAGCAGGAGATGTAATTGCCGATGGACCTGCAACGGATAAAGGGGAAGTGGCTCTTGGTAAGAATGTTCTTGTCGCCTTCATGCCTTGGTGTGGCTATAACTATGAAGATGCCATCATCATGTCTGAAAAACTCATTCGGGAAGATGCCTATACCTCTGTCTACCTGGAAGAATTTGAACTAACTGCTAGAGATACCAAGCTCGGTAAAGAAGAGATCACCCGTGATATTCCAAACGTTTCGGAAGAGGCTTTGGCTGATTTGGGTGAAGATGGGATTATCCGTATTGGCGCAGAAGTTAAACCAGGGGATATTCTTGTTGGAAAAATTACCCCTAAATCTGAAACGGAACTTTCCCCTGAAGAACGCCTTTTACGAGCGATCTTTGGAGAGAAGGCTGCCGATGTTAAGGATGCCTCTCTAACAGCTCCACCAGGTACGGAAGGGGTTGTCATGGACGTTAAAGTGTTTAGCCGTCGTGATCGCCTTTCCAAAACAGATGATGAGCTTGTTGAAGAAGCGACACGCATTAAAGATGTTCACCGTGAATTTAAAGAGAAAGAGACCGATCTTTTAATGCAATTTCACGAAAAGCTGGGCGCTCTACTCTTAGGAGAGGAAGCTCCTGAATCGGTGATGCATCGCATTACCGGCGATGTTTTGATCAAAAAAGGAGAGAAGATCAATCAAGAGATGTTAGAGCTCTTGGAATCTGAAAATCCTGATCACCTCATTTTACCACAAAATGATACCTATGAAGCTCTCAAAAAGATTCTGCGTCAGCATGAAACATCCATGGAAGAACTTCATATGGAACATAAGTCTGAAGTCGAATACATGCGCAAAGGGGACATCGAACTCGATCCCGGAGTGATCCGTCAGGTCAAAGTTTATATTGCGACCAAGCGTAAGCTTCAGGTGGGTGATAAAATGGCGGGACGTCACGGAAACAAAGGTGTTGTTTCTAACATTGTTCCTGAGGCGGATATGCCCTATTTACCAGATGGGCAGACCATTGAAATCATTCTCAACCCTCTCGGGGTTCCCTCACGGATGAATATGGGGCAACTACTCGAAACCCATTTGGGCTTAGTCGCAAGAAAAGCCGGAATTTATGTGAAGAGTCCCGTATTCGAAGGATTCCCAGAAGATCGAATCTGGGAAATGATGGTTGAACAAGGCTACTCAGAAACCGGAAAAACGTATCTCTATGACGGTCGTACAGGTGAGCGCTTCGACAACACAGTTGTTGTTGGCTATATTTATATGCTCAAGCTTTCTCACCTTGTTGCAGACAAGATCCATGCGCGGGCTATTGGTCCTTACTCATTAGTTACACAACAACCTCTGGGTGGTAAAGCTCAGATGGGAGGACAGCGCTTTGGAGAGATGGAAGTATGGGCACTCGAAGCTTATGGTGCCGCACACCTACTTCAAGAAATGCTGACTGTAAAGTCGGATGACGTTTCTGGCCGTACGAGAATTTACGAGTCGATTGTGAAAGGGGATAATACCCTTAAGGCGGGCACTCCCGAATCCTTCAACGTACTTGTAAAAGAGATGCAAGGTTTATGCCTCAATGTCCGCGCTGAATGCGCCAATGAAGAGTAAGAATAATTAAGGAGCTCCTTGGAGAAATTTCATGCAAGAAGATGAATTTCATGATTCTCAATTTGATAAACTAACGATCCGAATTGCCTCAGATGATGTCATTCGTAATGAATGGTCTCGAGGGGAGATCAAAAAGCCTGAAACGATTAATTATCGTACGTTTAAGCCTGAGAAAGGGGGGCTTTTTTGTGAAAAGATTTTCGGTCCAACGCGCGATTGGGAATGTGCCTGTGGAAAATACAAGAAGATTAAGCACAAAGGGATCATTTGCGATCGTTGTGGGGTAGAAGTGACCCTTTCTAAAGTGCGTCGCGAAAGAATGGCTCATATTGAACTCGCTGTTCCCGTTGTTCATATTTGGTTTTTCAAAACACAGCCTTCTCGCATTGGAAACATCCTCGGCATGTCTGTTGCAGACCTTGAGCGTGTGATTTACTATGAAGAGTATGTAGTCACTGATCCCGGAGCTACCACTTTAGAGCGCAAACAACTTCTTAATGATCATGAGTTTCGTGAAGCGCAAGAAAAGTGGGGCCCCGATGCATTCAAAGCAAACATGGGGGGAGATGCTATTCGAGAACTCCTTGAAAAAGAAGACCTAATTACTGTCATTGCAGAACTCAAAGAGAAGCTACGTAAAACACGCTCGATGCAAGCCCGTATGAAACTGGCAAAGCGTCTTAAAATTATTGAGAGTTTTGCCTTTTCTCCGAATAAACCCGATTGGATGGTGATTTCCTGCGTTCCTGTCATTCCTCCCGATTTACGCCCTCTTGTTCCTCTAGATGGTGGACGCTTTGCAACTTCTGACCTCAACGATCTTTATCGTCGTGTAATCAACCGAAATAACCGTTTAAAGTCGATTTTAAAGCTTAAAACACCTGATGTCATTATTCGTAATGAAAAGCGTATGCTTCAAGAAGCGGTGGATGCCCTTTTTGATAACGGGCGTCATGGACACCCCGTGATGGGAGCTGGAAACCGTCCGCTGAAAGCCCTTTCTGAAATGCTTAAGGGGAAACAGGGACGTTTCCGTCAGAACCTATTGGGTAAACGGGTTGACTACTCAGGGCGTTCGGTCATTATCGTAGGTCCTGAACTCCGCTTCAATCAGTGCGGTCTTCCCAAGAAGATGGCCCTCGAACTCTTTGAGCCGTTTATTGTGAAACGCCTCAAAGGACGTGGACTGGTTTACACCATCCGTTCTGCCAAGAAAATGATTCAGCGAGGAGATCCTGAAGTATGGGATGTTCTCGAAGAGATTATTAAAGGGCACCCTGTTCTTTTAAACCGTGCCCCCACACTCCATCGTCTCGGGATTCAAGCGTTTGAGCCTGTCCTGATTGAAGGGAAGGCGATTCGTATTCACCCCCTTGTTTGTACAGCTTTTAATGCCGACTTCGACGGGGACCAAATGGCTGTCCATGTTCCCCTTTCTGTTGAAGCACAACTCGAAGCTAAACTCTTGATGATGGCTCCAGATAACATTTTCCTTCCTTCCTCTGGAAAACCGGCAGCTGTTCCTTCTCAGGATATGATTTTGGGTCTTTACTATCTCATGCATGATCCGATCTATTTCCCTGAAGACCATGGAAAACAGACGAAGGTTTTTGGATCCTCTGAAGAGGTCCTCCATGCCCTTTTTGGTGGTGATAGTTACAACTGGCATGGGAATAAGGAAAAGGATGTCCGCTTTGATAACTTCGGACGAGGCCTCCACATCCATGAGAAAATCAAAGTCCGCCTGGAGTCAGGGATTATTGAGACAACTCCTGGACGCGTTGTTTTTAACACCATTGTTCCGAAAGAACTCGGTTTCCAAAACTATGGTCTACGTAAGAAGAAGATGAGTGAGCTCGTCCTCGGGACCTATAAAAAAGTAGGTCTTGAAGCCTGCGTGCGCTTCTTGGATGACCTAAAACATCTAGGTTTTGGAAATGCGACAAAAGCTGCCCTTTCGATGGGAGTAAAAGACGTTTGTGTTCCTGAAGCCAAGCAAAAGATTCTTGAGGAAACCCAAAAGAAAGTCGCAATTGTTATTAAGCAATATGAAGATGGTGTCATCACTGAAGGAGAACGTCATTCCAAAATCATTAGTATTTGGACAGACGTTTCTGAGATCTTAGCTGACCAACTCTTTGAAATCATTTCGAAACCTGAAGGGACATCTCTGAATCCTCTGTATCTCATGATGGATTCGGGAGCGCGGGGGAATAAATCTCAGGTTAAACAGCTAGGAGCTCTCCGGGGCCTCATGGCAAAACCTTCAGGGGAGATTATTGAGTCTCCGATTACTGCGAATTTCCGTGAAGGTCTTTCGGTACTTGAATTCTTTATCTCTTCTCACGGTGCCCGTAAAGGATTGGCGGATACCGCCCTTAAAACCGCAGACTCAGGATATCTAACGCGTCGTCTAGTAGACGTAGCGCAAGATGTTCTTGTAACGGAACCCGACTGTGGGACATTGAATGGAATTGAAGTCGCCCCCATTAAACAAGGGCAAGAAGAGCTTCTTCCTCTCAAAGACCGTATTTTCGGGCGTACTGTTTGTGAAGATATCTATATGCCAGGAGATAAATCTATTCTCCTAGCGAAGTCTGGGGATACCCTTACAGTAAAACAAGCCGAGGCCATTGATGATTCTGGTATTGACAGTATCCGAATACGTTCGACCCTGACTTGTGAATCTAAGCGGGGGATTTGCTCTCTTTGTTATGGTCTCAACCTAGCCAATGGCCGCCCTGTTGCTAAAGGGGAAGCCGTCGGCATTATTGCAGCGCAGTCGATTGGAGAGCCGGGAACCCAGCTTACCATGCGTACCTTCCATTTAGGGGGGATTGCCGCTGCTCATGCAACGCCTGATTTGATCACCGAAAAGGAAGGGATTCTTGTCTATACTGACCTACGTACGGTGCGTAACAAAGAAGGAAAGTGGCTCGCGTTAAACAAAAATGGATTCCTCCATATCGTTCGTGATGAAGGACGCAATTTAGAAGATTACAAAAAGCTCCTAAGCACAAAATCTATTGAGCCCCTCCAGTCTTTTACCATTGAACTCGGGACACAGATCTATCTTGAGGATGGATCGAAAGTGAAACGGGGCGATCGGGTTGGTCATTGGGAGCAACACAATATTCCGATTATTTGTGAAAGACCTGGATATGTTAAATATGAAGATCTCGTGGAAGGGATTTCGACGATCCGTGATGTGAACAAGCAAACGGGTCAAACCGAGCTGATTGTACGTCAACACCGCGGAGAGCTCCATCCACAAATCGTCATCTATGCTGATAAAGATTATGAAGAGCTGGTTGGTACCTATGCGATCCCTTCAGGTGCGATTATATCGGTAGCAGAAGGGCACAAAGTGGGTGCTGGAGATCTCCTAGCACGTCTTCCACGAGGAGCGATCAAAACTAAAGATATTACCGGGGGTCTTCCTCGGGTTGCAGAGCTCTTTGAAGCACGTCGTCCTCGGGATGCCGCAGAAATCGCTAAGATCGATGGAATCGTCGATTTCAAAGGGGTTCAAAAGAGTAAGCGTATCGTGGTTGTCCGCGATGAGGATAGTGGCATGGAAGAGGAACATCTTATCCCTCTTACTAAGCACTTAATCATCCAAAAAGGTGACAATGTGGTGAAAGGGCAACAGCTAACAGATGGTTTAGTTGTTCCTCAGGAAATTTTGGAGATTTGCGGTGTCCGTGAACTGCAAAAATATCTCGTGAATCAGGTCCAAGAAGTTTACCGCCTCCAAGGGGTAGACATTAACGACAAGCATATCGAGATCATTGTTCGCCAGATGTTACAAAAAGTGCGTGTGACCGATCCGGGTGATACCACGTTCCTTTATGGAGAAAATGTCGATAAAAAGCAATTCCACGAGCAAAACTCTAAAGTGATTGAAGAGGGGGGAAAACCTGCGCAAGCAGCTCCCATTCTTCTGGGGATCACCAAAGCTTCCCTTGGGACCGAGTCGTTTGTCTCTGCCGCATCATTCCAAGAAACCACGCGTGTTCTTACCGACGCTGCTTGTGAAGGAAAAACCGACTATCTCCTCGACTTTAAAGCTAACCTTATCATGGGTCATATGATTCCGGGTGGAACAGGCTTTACAGACTACGAAAAACGTGTTAAAAAGTTTGTAGATATCGGAGAAGAGGACATTCTCGACTTCGCATTCTCAGGTTAATCCCATTAAAGCAGCGAGCCTAGAGCTCGCTGCTTTAACGTAACTCCTTTTAATATGTATTATTGGATTCTTTCAATCATTGGAGCGACACTTTTTTTTCTGATTACCGCTTCGGGGAAGGCAGCGCGCTCTTCTCGGTGGAAAGGGGTGCAGATTGTTGCTCTTATGCTTCTCTTAGCTCTCCCCATTTCTATTGTATCTCGTAAATTCAAGCGGATCGCTTTACGCATGAAAATGGAA
>JAKQGT010000142.1 GCA_029556005.1 Chlamydiota bacterium
GCTCGCATTAACGGAGCAAACGGCCCCCAACTCGATCAAATCAATCTTCTGCCTCAATTAGCAGCAAGACCTGAAGCCACAACCCTTGAGAAGATTCAAGCGATCATTGCCATCGCAGGGGGAGTTCCTGCTTTAGAAGGACAGGTGAGAGATCTTCGAGGGCGAGCAGCTAAGTTAGATGCACTAGCACGTATTGAAAATGTCAATCCAAATGGAAAAACTCAAGCTCAGATTGATGATCGAGCTTTAAATGATGCCCGTCGGGAGAGAGCGATTAACGATGAACTAGTTGAGATTTTACGAGAAGCTTTTCCTAAAAGAGCTCTCAGAGATTATGACCAAATTGATGAAGCTGTGGCTGATTTAAGAGGACGCTTACAGGTAGTGAATCGAGAGCTCTCGCATGTGAAGGGTGACCATTTCGATGACAAACTGGTGAACCATCGTCGCGAACTTGTGGAAGAGGTGACAGTTTCCGGAACGGTCATGCGTATCGTCAATGGAGTGGTGAATGGATTGATCAACACCCTCTATTTTGCGTTTGTTTCACTTCCTAAGTTTTGCTTAGGTTCCTTAAGATTTATTGGCGGCATTTTCGTTAGATAATGCACCCCTCTTTAACGCTGCACAAAAAGCCTTTGTGCAGCGTTTCTTTTTTGTAACCTGAGTTTTGAGTTTTTCTTATTGATTCTCAGGTTTTTTTCTCTTTCTTTTTACTTGTTTTCACTTGAAAAGGGCACTTTGGCCCTTCCCTTCGTGAAAAACAAACAAAAATCTAATAGAAAAAACCTCTGATTCTCTATAATAAACACCACAAAACTCAGGTTTTGTAGATTTTTTTTCTTAAATCCTGTAAGATGCTTAGGTATCTAAACCTTCCTATAAGGAGAAGGCGCAAATGTACTACTTAAAATCCATGGGTTTCTCCTGGTAACTCCCCCAAATTGACGAAACACACAATTGACAGTGAGAATAGAAGAAAGAAATGAAACCGTGGCTTAAAATCTTAATTGGCTTGGTTCTGGGAGTCGTGACCGGCTTAATCTTGAACCGTCAGGTAGAGATCCTAGCGTTAGTAGGAAAAGCTTTTATCGACCTACTCAAAATGCTTGTAGGGTTGATTGTTTTTTCCTCTTTGGTCGTGGGGATGTGTCATATCAGCGACCCGAAAAAGCTAGGAAGGATTGGGTTGAGGACTATTCTCTTCTATGTGATCACGACACTGATTGCGATCTGCATAGGACTCGTGATTGTTTTGGGCATTCAGCCTGGAGAGAAATTGCACTTAACCCTTCCTATTGGTCATGGTAATGGGGGGAACCTCAGCTTAGTCGACTTTATTTTTTCCATTGTCCCTTCGAATCCATTTGCCGCTTTTTCAGAAGGGAACATTTTACAGATTATTGTTTTTGGAATCTTCTTTGCCTTTGCGATTAATTTAGCAGGGGAGAGAGGAAAGCCGATACTCGGATTTATTGAATCGCTCAGTGAAATCATGGCTAAATTAACCAGCGTTGTCATGAAGCTCGCTCCTTATGGAGTGTTTGCGTTGATGGCAACAGCTGTTGGAGCCATTGGCTCCAAGGTGATCCTTCCCTTATTTTGGGCGGTCGGGTGTATTTTTGTGGGGTGCTTACTCCAGGTTGTCATCATCTTTACCCTTTCTCTTAGGTATATGGCAAAGGTGAAGATAGCTCCCTTTTTTAAGGGAATGAAAGATGCCATTGTCGTGGCTTTTACGACATCGAGTAGCTCAGCGACGCTCCCCGTATCGCTAGAGTGTGCTCGAGATCATTTGGGGCTTTCTCCCGATATCTCTGGTTTTGTCCTTTCTCTGGGTTCGACCATTAATATGAATGGAACAGCCATTGGACAGGCGGTACTAGCGATGTTTATTGCTCAAGCCTATGGCATTGAGGTGACTTTTGTAAATATTATTGTATTGATGTTTACCACCTTGATCTCAGCGATAGGAACGGCAGGGATCCCCGGGAGTGGGTTGGTAATGCTTTCGATCGTTTTGAACGCGATGGGATTACCATTAGAGGGAATAGCGCTAGTTGCTGGCATTGATCGACTTAGAGATATGATGGCAACAGTAGTAAATATTTTAGGGGATGCGGTCGCAGCAGTCTATGTTGCGAAGAAAGAAAATCAAATTGACGAAGCCAAGTACCATACGGTAACATGGATAGAATGATTCAGACATGTGAGTCTGACAACTGATAGGAATTTTTTATATGAAACTTTTTGTAGCAAATATTGCAAGAGAATGTACAGAAGACGAACTCAAAGAACTTTTTTCCAGCTGTGGAGAAGTGAAGAGTCTTAAAATTATTAAGGATCGAGACACTGGACAATCTCGTGGATTTGGCTTTATCGAAATGACAACACGTCAAGAGGGTGAAAAAGCGATCCAAGATCTCAATGGAAAAGAAGTTCAAGGACGTGCCCTTGCCGTAAACGAAGCTCGTGAACAACAAGGGAGCAGAAGTGGTGGCGGCGGCGGCGGACGCGGCGGCCATCATGGCGGCGGACACAGAGGTGGACGTGGCGGCGGTTATTAACCGACGTAAACTAGCTTTTTATCCCTACTTCCGATAGACTCGTTTCTTAACGAAGATTTTATTTCACGTATAGATTATGCGAGATGTGATTTTAAGATCGGTCCAAAAAGGGATCGATGCGATGACGATGCTCCGTTCGGAAGAGGGACTCAAGTTTATCGAAAGTGTAACTTGGGCAATTGTTGATTGTTATAAGAATGGGGGGAAGCTCCTGATTGCTGGAAATGGGGGGAGCCTTTGTGATGCGATGCATTTTGCAGAGGAACTCACCGGCTATTTCCGCAAAGAGCGTCAAGCCCTTCCCGCCATTGCTCTTGCAGATCCTGGTCATATTACCTGTGTAGGGAATGATGCAGGATTTGAAGAGGTTTTTGCCCGAGGTGTGGAAGCTCTCGGGAATCCTGGGGATCTATTTATTGCACTCACTACGAGTGGAAATTCCAAGAATTTACTCCGTGCAGCTCAAGTTGCCAAACATAAGCAGATGATGACCATCGCTTTTTTGGGTAAAACAGGGGGCCTCCTCAAAGGGCGCTGTGACTATGAGTGGATTGTTTCTGGATTTGAGTATTCAGACCGCATTCAAGAAGCCCATATGGCAGCGATCCATATCATGATTGAGATGGTAGAGCGAGAACTCTTTTTTCCTGTTGAGGAGATCGAGACCACAGGAGTCCTCTGATGAATATGACGACCTATATCACCGATGTGATTGAAGGGAGAAGAAACGGACCTTTTCTAAAAGGGGCGTTGTATGCAATGAGCAGCCTGTTTGAAGCAGGAGTATTTGTGCGCAATTTTGCCTTTGACAAGCGGTGGTTTAAAGAGAAAAAGGTCGACATTCCGGTTATTAGTGTGGGGAATATCATTGCAGGGGGAACAGGAAAAACAGCTTTTATTCAAAGACTAGCGACCGATCTCCACGCGATGGGAAAAGTCTCTATTCTCTCACGGGGATACCGCTCTGAGATTGAGAAATTGGGGGGAAGCCTCCACTTGGTCGAGCAGTCACGTATCACGCCAGAGGTGTGTGGAGACGAAGCCTATTTACTCTTTAAATCCTTGCCAGACGCCGTCCTTTTTGTAGGGAAAGATCGTATTTTGAATGCTCAGCGGGCTGTCTATCACGAATCCGATATCATTTTACTCGATGATGGGATGCAGTATCGGAGTCTCCATCGCGATCTTGAAATTGTGATGCTCCATGGAGATGACCTTTATGGAAAAGGCTTTTTCTTGCCCCGAGGCTACTTAAGAGATTCTCCTAAAAGACTGAGGCAGGCCGATGTGATCGTTGTCAATCATATCCAAAATCTCGATCAGTTTCACAGGATTGAAAAAGAACTCGCTCAGGCCTCTTCTGCCCTTGTGATAGGGACCCGTATGGTTCCCAAACAAGTGGAGCTTGTCAATGGGGAGGTGCTTCAAGATCTCAAGGGGAAGCGGATCGGTCTTTTTTGTGGGCTCGGGAAACCGGAATCTTTTTTTGCTACAGCAAGTGAAATGGGGGGAGAAATAGTAGAGAAATGGATCCTTCCCGATCATTGTGCTCCCTCAAATAATGCATTGAAGTCTTTTGCTGAAAGGTGTATGGAAAGGGGGTGTGATCTCCTTTTATGTTCTGAAAAAGATTGGGTCAAACTTCCCCTAGATGGTGAAGGGATCCTCCCTGTGGGTTTTTTAAAAGCAGAGTTAACGGTCGTGACAGGAAAAGAACATTATGAGGCTCTACTTGGAGAAATTAACGCGATGATACCAAGGAAAACACGTTCATGAAGCCCTGGATAAAAATTCTCATCGGATTGGTCCTTGGAGTGATCGCTGGCCTTGTGGTAGGGCATAAGATCGACTTTATTGAGCGCGTAGGGCAAGCATTTATCGATTTGCTTAAAATGCTTGTGGGTTTGATTGTCTTCTCCTCTCTAGTGGTAGGGATGTGTCATATCAGTGATCCCAAGAAATTGGGGCGCATTGGGATTACAACCATTCTTTTTTATGCAGGAACGACTGTACTAGCGATTTGCTTTGGGCTCCTTCTGGTTTTTATCATGAGACCCGGTGTAGGCCTCGGACTAGCCCTTCCCGCCACCCATTTAACGGCGGGGCAGAGTATCGGGTTAGTCGACTTCCTTTTCGGCATTGTCCCTTCGAATCCTTTTGCCGCCTTTTCTGAAGGGAATATTTTACAAATCATTGTGTTTTCCATTTTCTTTGCCTTTGCGATCACTTTAGCTGGAGAGAGAGGAAAGGTTGTTCTCGGTTTTTTAGAATCGGTTAG
>JAKQGT010000145.1 GCA_029556005.1 Chlamydiota bacterium
GGAAAATTTTCACAGCCCTGAAGGTTAAAGTAACCCTAAGGGGATTTAAAAAGATGTTCTGGCACGCTGATCTGTGGTTTGAGCAAGACTCTGGAGACCTTTTAAGATACAAAGCTAACGATGGGCCTAACACCCCGACCAGCATCATCACCCTATTCTCTAAGCATCTGGATTAGAAGTGTCTAACTGTTGTGCTTTTCTAAATAAGAAGAGGATCAAAAGATAAATCCCTATAAAAACCGTCGGTAATGCATAGAGAGGTTTTAGGGGGATGAGCTCAATCACAAAGACCCCAATCACCGCTCCTCCAATGTTGATAAAGCTCATAATAGAGGATGCATTGGGTTTATCAGGTGTGCGGAAAGTAGCTAAAACCGCGGCATTTGAGTAAAAAAGAGGAATGCCAAAGTAGATCACAAAAACGGGGAGAAATAAGGTCAGAGGCCCTCCCCACCCTCCAAATAGAATGATAGACAGAGCTAAAATCCCTAAACCGATTAAAACAATCCCTTGGTTCAGGACCGTTTTAATTTCAAAACGATTGGCTAGCTTAGCCGCAATAAAATTCCCTAAAAAATATCCTGATGCAGGAATGAGATTGAGCAAACCAAACGTATCTGGGGAGAGTTTTAAAGTCCGTATGGCAATGAGGGGAGCCGTTGCGGCAAAGATATAGACTAAAGTGGTGGTGGAGCTCACCAACACAGAGTACAAAATAAGGAGGCGATTTCTAAAATCTCGCTTATAGTCTCGAAGAATTTTCTTAAACTGCGTCGCTTCTTTTTCTCGTCCTGTAGAGGTTTCTGCTAAACGAAAAACAAGGTAGAGGGCAAAAGCGCCATAAAGAATCAGAAAATAAAAGCAACTTTCCCATCCCAAATAGGCCACTAAAAATCCCCCAATTGCAATCGCAACTCCGGGGATTACCGCGAAAGCAAGCATCGTATAGGCCGTCACTTTACGCGCATGGGTCTCGTAAAAATAGTCGCTAATAATCGTGAAGGTAAGACTTAAGCCCACGCTCGAACCTAAAGCTGCAATCCAGCGTGCATAGATCAGAAGAGAAAAGTCATGCAAAGGACCTGCTAAGGCACAGAGAATGTTCCCCAAAATAGAAATCGAGATGCCCACATAGAGAGTGGGCTTCCGCCCAAACCTTTTCGCTAAGGGACTATAAATCAGCTGCCCCAGTGAATACCCTACTAAAAAGATCATAATTGAGAGCTGTGCAAAGCCCGACGAAACGTTAAAAACTTGCATCAAGCTAGGGATAGCTGGAGTAAAAAGAGCAGCTCCGATCGAACCATACGAGATCAGGACAATGAGGGTTAATAAAGAGGGCTTTTTTACAGCGAGCTTATAATGGTTCGATTGGGGATCAACTCCAGTTGTCATGCTTAATCATCCCCTCTATTGCATCAATCCACTTGGGATGGGAATTGAGCCCTCGGACAAGGTCTAAACACTCCCCTCCCTCTTTAATAAATTCTTTTCGATAGGTGACCTGGATCTCTTCTAGAGTTTCTAAACAGTCACAGACAAAAGCAGGACAAAACACCAACACGCGTTTTTTTCCCTCACGAGCTAAATGCTTTAAAACATCACTGGTATAAGGCTGAATCCAAGGATCTTTCCCTAGTCGAGACTGAAAACACTGGCTCCATTTCTCTTTAGGAATCTGCAACTTTGCTACGATTCCTCGTGTAGTCGCCTGACACTGCGCCGCATAACAAGCGGGGTTTTTTTGGCAACAGTGGGGATCTTTCAAACAGAGACCTTTCAAATCCCCTTTTCTCAGTTGCCTTTCTGGAAGGCCATGGTAACTAAATAGGATGTGATCGTAAGTTTCCAACTCATAATCTTGAGCCACTGCCGCAAAGGCTTCAATCAATGCGGGGTGATTTTCATAATGGGAAATAAATCGAACAGACGGAATCACTTGCCAACGCTTTAAGATATCAAAAACCTTCTCATGGACCGATCCGGTTGTCGCCGATGCATACTGGGGAAAAAGGGGGAAAATGGTTAACTGCTGGACACCGCGCAAAGCTTCTAGTCCCTCCTCAATCGAGGGATTTTGATAGCGCATAGCAAGGCGCACCTGATACGAAGAACCTAACTGCTCTTGGAGCTTACTGGTGACATCCTTACCATGAATCAAGAGAGGGGATCCCTCTGCAG
>JAKQGT010000156.1 GCA_029556005.1 Chlamydiota bacterium
GGAACCCCTCATTTCTTACTTTATGGATGCTTGGAAGTGGAAGCGGCATAAAGCTGTCGTTGTCACAGGAGTTGCCGTTTTTATTGTGTCGGTTCCTTGTGTCCTCTCCTTTGGGCCTTGGCAAGACTTTACCCTGTTTGGGAAAAATTTCTTTAACCTCCTCCTCTTCCTCTGCCTCAACATTCTTATCCCGCTAGGAGGCCTAGCTGCCGTCATTTTAGTCGGTTGGTGGTGGGGTTTCCGGAGCGCCTTTCCCCATCTCCGAGAAGGGGCGGAAAAGCTCTTTAAGAAATACCCCCTGATGAAATGGTACTTTCAAATCAGCATGCGCTACATCGCCCCTATTATCATCGTGATTGTCATGCTAGATGCTTTAGGGGTCTTTTAAACCTAAAATTTGTTTCGTCTTAAATGATGACTTAGGTTAAACTTACCCCTCAACTTAACTTTACGAGGGGTATTAGCTCAGTTGGTTAGAGCGCCACGTTGACATCGTGGAGGTCAGCTGTTCGAGTCAGCTATATCCCAATTTCATACTCAAACAACTTCAAAAGTTACTTTGGTACAGCCGAAAATCCAACTTTTGAAGTTGTTTGAGTATAAGATGGTAGAAAATTCATTATCACAAATTCGTTTGACAGCAGCGGCCCTTTTAGCTGCAGCTGTAGGGGATTATGCCCCCCAAACACTCAAGATCCGAGGGGGTAAAACCTCTTGGGGTTTTTATTATGACTTTATTTTTTTAGCCCCCATTTCAGAAGAGATGCTCCCTTTTTTAGAAGAGCGGATGCGGCAGATCGCCTCCCAAAATCTGGAAATCAAAATCCATGAAATGATTCCCTCAAATGCCGCCGATTATCTCCTCCATCACCGCCACCCTTACGCCGCCCATTTTGTAAAAAAATTGAGTATCCCTCTAATACAAATTTTACAGATGGGAGAGTTTGTAGATCCTATTCACGGAGAGTGCTTGTCTCACTCGGGGGAGCTAGAGGCCTTTAAACTTTTAGGAATAGAAGAGCGCCCTGACTTGAATTTTAGAGGGGATAAGAAGAAGGTGATGCGCATTTATGGGACAGCCTTTCCGAAAAAAGAGGCGCTCAAAGCCTTTATGCGGGAGAAAAAACGGTGGCTAGAAAATCACCACCTGATTTGGGGAGAAAAGCTAGAGTTATTTATGCTAGAGCTTTCTCGTTCTCCCGACCATTTTGAAAAGGTGGAGATTTTCTGGACAAGAGCAGGAGAAAAGGTTTTACACCACTTTAAACAGCTCTGGAGAAAAATTTTTATCAAAGAGGGTTTTGAGCTCATCCAAACATCTGGAAAAGACCTCACGGCATCCCATCTAAAATTTTTTGCCCTGAGAGAAAAAAGTGAGGAGCCTCTTTGCATTGCAGAGATGCGAGCTCCTTTAGTAGGGGGAGAAATCAGCCCTTTAGAAGGTTTTTTTACCGCGCAGCACACCCATCGAGATAGAGCCCATATTTTTTGCTCAAAAAAACACTTAAGAGAGAAAATGATTTCATCCTTGAAATTCCTTGAGAAAATCCCTAGAATGTTTCAATTAAACTATGAAGTTTTAGCTTCTTCTTCTGAAGAATGGAAAGTCCTTTTTGAAGAAGAACTGGGCGTAAAGGTTCAAACGAGTAGAGAAATAAAAGTTGAATGGCTCATCAAAGAGGGAGAGTGTGAGCTGCGAAAAGGTCCCTACCTTACCGTGAAAGAGTGGGGGAAAGGGTACCTCATTGAGCTTTCCGCTTTTTTCTCACTGGAAAGGATGTTAGCCCATATTTTAGAAATACAGGAAAAAGATCTATCGCAAAAAAAAGAAATTTTGAGTAAGATTGAGAGTCTTGATGAATAGGATGAAGAAATTTGAGAATTAACAAAGAAATCCGCGCACCGAAAGTACGACTAATTGGAAAAGATGGTAGCCAAGTTGGAATTGTAGATATCGCTCAAGCTCTAATGCAAGCGCAGCAAGAGGGTTTAGATCTCGTTGAAATCTCTCCCAATGCGAAACCTCCTGTTTGTAAGATCATTGACTATGGAAAATACCGCTACCAGATCACAAAGAAAGAGCGGGAAAGTAAAAAAGCCCAACATCAGGCCAAGCTCAAAGAGATCAAGGTGAAACCTAATATCGATGAGCATGACCTCAAGGTGAAAATTAAGCATGTGCGTGAGTTCATCGAGAAAGGGAACAAGGTGCGTATTACGTGTATGTTTCGAGGGAGAGAAATGGCCCGCCCAGAGCTAGGAGAACGTGTCACGACCCGGATTGTCGAAGACCTAGCTGATGTTGCCCAAGTTGAAGCGTCCGCAAAACTCATGGGACGCAATTTAAGTTTAGTCCTTGCCCCATTGGGCAAGAAGAAGTGAATTGAAGGAGAATCATCGTGTCTAAAATGAAGACCAAAAAAGCGATAAAGAAGCGCTTTAAAGTCACAGGAACAGGAAAACTCATGCGATGCAAACAAGGACGCCGTCACATTCTGACAAAGAAAACCTCAAAGCGGAAACGCCATTTGAAGAAGCAGACAGTTATGAGCGAATCGTTTGTAAAAAAGTATAAACGCTTAGCATGTGTGTAAGTAGGAGAGAAGAATGGTAAGAGTAACAAATGCAGTTGCATCAAGACGTCGCAGAAAGCGTCTTTTAAAACGGGCTAAAGGGTTCTTTGGTGACCGTAAAAACCACGTGCGTCTCACAGCAGATGCTGTGATGAAAGCCCTCGCTTTTAGCACCGCCCACCGTAGAAAAAAGAAAGGCAATTTTCGTCGTCTTTGGATTACACGGATTGGGGTTGCAGCGAAGTCACAAGGCATTTCGTACAGCAGATTAATCAATGGTTTGATGAAAGCCAATTGCAAAATCAACCGCAAGATGCTTTCTGACATGGCGATTCAAGATCCCAAAGGGTTTGCAGTTGTCGCTGATACGGCAAAACAAGCTCTAGCGTCTTAAGCCGAGATAGGGAAAGTGCGCAATAAGATCCGTGATTTAAAACAAGCCTTTGATCAAGAGATCTCTAAAATCGAGCATACGAAACAGCTCGAGGATTTGCGCGTTAAATACCTCGGAAAAAAAAGCCCCATCCAAGCCCTCATGCAAGAGCTGCGTGATTGCACTCCTGAAGAACGGCCTGAGATGGGGAAGTTAATCAATACCCTCAAACAAGAAGTTTCCTCTGAGATTGAGAGCCAGTTTCATGCCCTAAGAGGGCGAGAACTCTCTCTCCGCCTTGCCCAAGAACACATCGATGTCACCCTTCCAGGACGCCGGGCATTTTTAGGGAGGAAGCATCCCCTCACCCAGATGCTCGATGAGGTAATTGAAATCTTGATTGGGATGGGCTTCTCCGTCCAATACTCTCCTGAGATCGAAACAGAATACTATAACTATGGGGGATTGAATTATCCTCCCGACCATCCGGCTCGTGATATGCAGGATACCTTTTATATCACTCCCGATCTTCTCCTCCGTTCCCATACAACCTCCATTCAACAACACATCATGGAAAATAGTCGCCCTCCGATCCGGATTCTTTCTCCAGGTAAATGCTATCGCAATGAAACCATTACAGCCCGCTCCCATGTCTTTTTCCATCAGATTGATGTCCTCTACATCGATAAAGATGTGACTTTTTCCGATCTTCTTGCGACAAAAGAAGAATTCTACACCAAGATCTTTCGTCAAAAAATTGAAATGCGCGTACGCCCCAGCTATTTTCCCTTTGTCGAGCCAGGAATGGAAGTCGATATCCGTTGCACTTCGTGTGGAGGGAGTGGGTGTCAGCTATGCAAACATACGGGTTGGCTTGAGGTTTGTGGAGCAGGAATGGTCCATCCCGAAGTTCTACGTGCAGGTGGAGTCGATCCAGAGGTCTATTCAG
>JAKQGT010000175.1 GCA_029556005.1 Chlamydiota bacterium
GGAACACGCCTCCAATATCAGACCGATAATCAGCTGATGTGGGGTGTGGGAGGGCGGATCATCTTAGTCTATTGGGAGGAGATGATCATGGGGGTGAATGCCCTTTACTGTGGCTCCCATCTGACGATAGATAGGATTATCGATAACGGGATTCCCCGCCTATCAGATGGGGCCCGTCTCAAATACTATGAATGGCAGATTGGGGTCAGTTTTTCACGTGAAATAGGCCCATTGATCCCATATTTAGGGCTAGCCTATGCTTCTATGCGTACCAACCTCTATAATGTTCCTAACGATCCCTCCTATCTTTTCCAGATAGCCGATGAAGACCTCAAGAACCGGGAGCCCTTTATCCTCTTTCTGGGAGTAGGCCTGACTAAAGGGCAATTTGTCTCCTTCAATCTAGAGTCTCGCTTAGTGGGTGAGAAAGCTATCACCTTGTCTGGAAACATAAGATTTTAATTTTCTGTATCTTACATTTTTTATTTAAAATTTTTTTTTGAATTGCAAAAATCACAAGTAATTAACAATCAACACATTATTAATCATCTAAATTCAAAACAAACTCTATATAAACATCTTACAAAAAATAAATAATTAATTTAAATTAAAATAATAATTTGTTATAATATTAACAAATTTGAAAATAAAAACAAATTAAAAATAAGAAAGATAGAGGTTAAATATGGCATCAAGTATTTCGCGGGCGTTACGAGCTACGCCTCAGCTAATCAGACTTTCATCAGTTAGTAGACAAGCTGTCGTCGCTAAAGCCAAGGAAGCATTTAAGCGTAAAATGATAGAAACAGGAGAGCCTGATCCTCGTGGCGCTCTCATTTTAGAACATAACCATCCAGAACATGTTCAAGCTAAATGGCAGTCGTTTGGATATCATGCAGGACCAAGAGATGATTGGGAAACGCAAATGCAAAAAGGGCGCGTTGATAATATCGGGCTTGATTTTTACTTTGGGCCCCGCACTGTTGATGGAGCAAAAATTGCAGCCCATTTTGGAGCGAAAGATGGATTAAAAGAGGGTGGCTATAAAGAAGCAGTGATTCTTGATATTGCTTCCAGTCAACCCACACACCGCAATGAAGAATTCGGCACCCTCTATGTTCACGCAAGTGATGAAACCTATATTACGGGTGCTCATAAAATTTCCGAAAAATGGTTGGAATATTCTCAAAATCCTAGTTTGCAAATGGGATTGAGCACGAGAGTTAGACTTGGAGTAGATGTTGCTGTAGACGTTTTACTCGAAGAAATGGATAAAGTCTCTGCAGATCATTAACAAGTTAAGGAAAATCATTAAAAGAGGAGTCTTGAAAAGACTCCTCTTTTGTTAAGAAGGAGAGAGTGTGGTTAGTAGAATCATAAACGAAGTAAGAGTTATGGGGACGAATTGGCTCTTTGGCGGGCCCAAGGGAAAGCTGATTTATGAAAACCCCAAAATCCCTCCGGCTCTCTTTAAAGGATTTCATGGCACTCTCTTAAGTAGAGTGGATGGACAGCTCCACAAAGGGCGCTTTGATAATCAGGGACGTGACATCTATTTCGTTCCTAAATACACCCCTAATGCAGCAACAAAAGCTGCTTTTTGGGCGGGAGAATGTCCTAAGCAGGGGGTTATTCTGGAAGTAGGAATGGAAGAATTTCCTACTAAAAATCATGTTTTCAATACCTATCTCTCTCCTAGGGGAGAAGATCAAAAGGTCTATATTATCCGCGGCTGGCTCCTAAATGAAGAATGGCTTGAGCGCGCATGGCACCACCGGTGCTAGAACCAATAAGAAAAATATATCAACAGAGGGTTTAAGATGAGTTTTTTAACAAGACTAGGTGCGGCACGAGCTGCTTTTTCAAAGTCACTTTTGAGTACTGGTGAGCCGTGTGCTATAGGAAAAAAAATTTTAGAGCATCAAATTCCACAAGATGTGGTCAAAAGAATACAATCTATTGGATGGCATGCAGGCCCTAAAGACAAATTAGACAGTCAAATACAGCAAAGACGCTTTGATGACTTAGGAATTGATCTTTACTACGCCAAAGATGCGCGTCACGCAGCCCATTTTGGAGCAAAGGATATCGATCCTACAACAGGGAGTTTCAAAGAATCTGTCCTTGTTGAAGTGGTCTCAACTGAAGTTTCACAATCCAATGAGCAATTTGGACACTATTATGTTCCAAGTGGACCAGAGAACTTTATTGGAAGAGTTCATGAAATCAGTGAAGACTATATGAGAGTTGCGAGAAACCCAAAATTGCAAATGGGCATAGGAGAGAGAACCTATATTGCTCTTAATGAAGCTTATAGCGTTCTTACGAATCAAGATTAACTTTAATTAAAAGATGAGGCACAACTTTTGATTGTTGTGCCTTTTTTTTAAAAAAATTAAAATAATAAGGCGAAAAGAAGGTGATGCACAAAAAGTAAAAATTTTACGTGCATGGGAAGTCGATCCTAATTGGAAAGAGCGCGCTTGGGAGCAGAAACAAACGCCTTCTGTTTTTCAGTCGATAAGGGATTATTTTTTAGAAGAATAAAAACCTTTCTCATCCAGGGCTACATGTGCTATCCTATCTTCCGTACAAAATGTATGGGAGGCTCCTATGGCACTAAGAGTTGGTTTAGCTTTCAAAAATTATTTATTCGAAGCTTTGGGTTCAAGACCCGCTGTTTGTGGGAAAATGATTTATGAAAACCTCACGCGTTCTGGAGGAGATTATTCTTATACAGGAATCCATGGAACCCGCCTTCACCGCGTTCAGAAGCAATTAGAAAACGGGTCTCTTCATAAGACAGAACAAGATGTTTACATCTACCCCAATTGGCCCTGGAATCATTCACGAGCTGCCTACTGGGCGGGGAATGCAGATGATGCGATCATTCTTGAATTAGGTTCAAATGAGCGTCCTATTCCTAATCGGGTTTATAACACAATATGTTTTCCCAGAGGAAGTGATGTTACTGTTTTAAGAGCCTGGAAAGTGTCCGATCTTTTTAAGGAAAGAGCTTGGAGAAACGCGCCTAAAGAATAGGTAAACGTACCAACTTACTGATCTCTCTTGCTTTTCGCAAGTGTTTTTTTTAATATCCAGCAGTATGAAGAAATGGCTATTTCTATTGGGTATTTCCCACTCTGTTTTTGGAATGTATATGGGCAATCCTGTCCTTCCGAGTGTGATTGAGGAAGGTTTTTTCTTCTGTAAAGAGAATGGATTTTCTGTGAAGGCGGGCTATCAGCGGGATTGGGTGTTTGATCGAGAGATGAAAGGGGTTTCAAAAGTTTCTGGACGGATGGATGACTTCGAATTCCTCTCTGATCAAGGGGTTTTGACGTTTAATATCATCGATCGAGTGGAAGTTTATGGCTCGGCTGGAGCGATGCGCATCTCTGCATCCCATAGACCGATGAAAACTGTACGTAATGTCTATGAATCTCATGACCAGTTTATGTGGGGTATTGGAGTGCGAGGCCTTTTTGCCACTTGGGGGAAAGGCTTTTTCGGAGTGGATATTGCTTATGAGCATGCCCATCCTACAATGAAGTGGATGACGACCAATGGAGTCCCTGTTCAACCCAAGGCCGGATCTAAGATCACCTATAATGAATGGCAAGTGGGGTTAGGCGCGGCTTATCAAATCGAACTTTTTTTTCCTTATATCGCAGTGAAATACTCGAATGCGGGAGGGCAATTTAAGCATTTGCCTACAGGTTTTATTCCCAACTCTCGCCACTTCAAAACCAAAAATCGCCGTAAATTTGGCATGGCTTTAGGAACGACTCTGTCCACAGGGTCTCGGTTTTCTGCTAGTGTAGAAGCGCGTGTCATTGATGAGCAGTCGATAACCTTAGCAGCAGACGTTAAATTCTAATGAGAGTTTTAAAGTATTTAGTTCTTTTCGCTATTCTAACAACTGGGTGCCACTCTTTGAAAGTTTCTCAGAGTGAGCCCGAACCCCTTCCTTGGATTGAGCCTCCAAGAGCTCCTGTTAAAGTAGCCCTTGTTTTAGGGGGTGGGGGTTCCAAAGGACTCGCTCACTTAGGAGTCCTTTATGAACTTGAGCAAGTGGGGATCCATCCCGATCTCATCGTGGGGTGCAGCTCGGGAGGAATTGTCGGAGCTCTCTATGCAGACGATCCCCATGTCAAGCGGCTTGAACCCCTCCTCATTGGCTTAAAAAAATCCGATTTGATCGATTTTTCTTTTTTTGCATCCAAATATGGTTTGGTCAAAGGGTATTCGCTGCGGAACTTTTTAGAAAAAGAACTCAAGGCTCACTATTTTGAGGAGCTCAAAATTCCTCTCATTGTTGTCGCTACTGATTTAAAAACGGGGGAGTTGATTGAGCTCGGAGGAGGGGAGATTATCCCAGCTTTGATAGCTTCAGCAGCTGTTCCCGGTGTTTTTAAGCCTGTAAAATACTTGGGGCGCTATTTAGTGGATGGGGGGGTGGCAAACCCGATTCCCGTTGAAGTGGCAAAAAAATTCCATCCTAAGGTGATTATCGCCGTAGATGTGGGAGAAGAACTGGGAACGGAAGATCCCCTTCACTTTTTTGGGATTGCTAGGCGAGGGGTGAATATTTCCCATCGAAAGCTTTCAGAATATGTCACGCGCAGTGCGGATGTTGTGATTCGCATGCGTTTCCATGATCTAGGGTTATTCTCAGATGCCTATAACCAAGAAATCTATGATCATGGGCGCACTAAAGCGCGAGAAGCTCTCCCCCAAATCGAAAAAATCATCCATGATCGCCTCCATCAGAGCAAAGATTTAGGATTTCCCACCTGGATGATGATCGAGTGATTGCTCGAAATCCTTTTCTGTAGTAACCTGTCTCTCATTTTTCATTGGAAATGTTGAGACATGAAACGCTTTTTAACTTTTTTTCTTATTCTAACGACTCTTACTTTTGCAGAAGATGATGGAAGCCCGGGGCTAGAGCAACGAGATATTGAAGCTCTCCGCGATTGGATCAATACCAAACGACAAGTAACCGTGAAAGAGCTAGGGGGAAACCTTTCCCTCAGCGGTGAGGTTCGTGCTGAACTTCAATCTACCAACGAGAAGAAAAATGGGTTCAAACAACGGGGCAGTGGGGGGGAAGTTGAAAATACTGCAATCCGAGCTTGGGATGTTGAGGTCAATCTCATGCTTGACTACCGCACGGATCGTACGTGGACTACCATTAAAATCGAATTTGATAACAATGCTGGGACAGAGACTGGTACGTTTGATCGTCTTTCCGTTGAACGGGCCTTTTTAGGGGGGCGGATTGTAAACGCCAATACCTATACCATGGACCTCGAAATTGGCCGTCGCTTCCTGAGCTATACCTTTGACTCCAAGATCCAGTTTGGCTCCTTTATGGATGGCATCGTTTACAAATACGATCAAGCGTTTGATGTGGTAGGCGATTTCTATTTTCATGGAGGTCCCTTCCTCGTCAACGAAAATATCGATCAATATGCCTATGTGGGGGAGTTTGGTCTTCTCAACATCGGACGGACAGGGCTTTACTCAAAGCTTTCAGCCATTGACTGGGATACAAAGCATACCGATAAAGCCGTTCGCAATGATGCTTTTCGCTTCTTCAATATTCAGTGGATCTGGGGGTATAAATTTGTACCTAAGCCCCTAAATAAAATCGTTACCGTGTACGGAGCTGCTCTTGCAAACGTTGCAGCAAAAGGAACATTAGTCACTCGAGGAGCCAGCGAAAGATGGGCGTGGTATGCCGGCTTTTCTATTGGAGAGCTTAGAAAACAGTGGGATTGGTCATTAGATATCAATTACCAATGGGTCCAAGCTCAAGCAATTCCTGATTTTGATGGAAACGGGATTGGGCGTGGAAATATTGCCAAAGTAGGGCTTTATTCGCGCCGCACCATGGGACGGGGCACTCCCAATACCCCAGCAGAAGCAGTAGGTGCAGGTAACTACAAAGGGTGGGCTGCAGAGTTTCTTTACCTCCTCACAAATAACATCACGATTTACCAAGCCTGGCGCCAATCGGTCAACCAAAACACCTCGATCGGTCCAGCCTTTTCCTATAAACAGTATGAAATTGAAGTGATCTACGGTTTTTAACATGGCATCTATTCCCTCACTTAAATTGAGCCACTCTTCTGATGATGAATATGTGACCCCCCAAGGAAAACTTCCAGAAAGCCAGCACCAACGCACCCGCAGCCTTTCTATGAATGCAAATCCTGGGCATCAGGTCATTAAATTTTTACAGGTGCTCTTTGTTGAAGATCTTCCGTTATTTCATGTTGGAATGAGCGCAACAGCAGTCAAGCTCGATTGGACCCTTACAATTGTGGAGACAAGCCAAGAGGCCTTTCAACTGGCTAAAGAGCGTGATTATGATTTAATTTTGATGGATGGCAATTTAAGAAAGGATAGCGAATGGAATGGGTATGAAACAGCCCGGAAAATTAAGGAGATAAAGCCCCAGCAGCTGATTCTCTCCTTTTCTTCAAATGCTTTAGAAACCAGTGCCCAACTTGGTCCAGAAATGGATGGTCATATTGAAAAGAATGCATCCCTTAAGTACTTACAAATAATGCTTCCCTCTTATTTCACCCCCTCTAAAAATGCACTTAAAACTCAGATTTATTAGTTCTTCTTTTCGAAAGTAAAGGTGATTTTCGTGCGTTTAAAATGCTTCCGGTCGATTTGCTCTTTGCGGGGTATTTTTTGGATCTTTAGAAAGATCAGATCAAATGTTGTCTCTTTTTTTAATTCCCGGATCAACTTATTAGAAGATTTTTCTTCTAAGAACTGGGGATAGGGGAACAATAAACAGGGAATTTCTGATTTATCGCGACGCATACTTTTGATAAAAGCCTTTAAGGCAGCCTCCTTTAAATCTTCTACATAGAGGAAACTTACTGAGGAAAAGACGCGGAGAAAAGAGTCGATATACCGTTTTTTATTCCGAGGGATATAGAAGTGAAGTTGCGGGTTAAACGCGGAAAGAAGGGTAATCTGCACTCCTTTAATCTTCTCCCATACAAGGATAAAGGGGCGCGCTTGGTCAAAGGGAGAGTGGTGAATTTCTAAATTGTAAAACGGCTTGACAAAGACCCTTGCCAAATAGTTAAAAAAGTATCCCGATAAACGGGAGGTGATTATCAAAACCAGCCCAAAAATAATCAAAGATGTGATGATGAATCCTTGGGCAGCAGACAACTCAAGTGGTTCACTAAAAAAGTAAAGAAGGAGTGGGGCTACGAGGACACCACAAAAACTTAAGAAATTTGCAGCCGCCACAATTTGTCCCCGTTTTTGTTCCGGAGCATACCGTTGAATGAAGGAATCGAAAGGAACGATGTAAACCCCTCCAAAAAAACCCAAAAGAAACAGCGCACAGTAAATAAACAAAGGAAAATGAAAAAGGATCCCTAACAAAAAGATCAACACAGAAAGAAAGATTCCTGCAAGGCAAGCCATTCCAATTTCTGTTCGATGCTGACTGATCTTCCCCGCAATCAGGGCTCCACAAGCAATTCCTACAGCAGTTAATAAAAAGAGATATCCCCCGGCTACTTCTGTAAAGCCCATCGATTGGACTGCAAAAGGAATTACATTCAATTGAAAATAAGCCCCAATGAAGAGAAAAGAAGCCGATCCAAAAATCGCAACTAGCAGATGAGGGGTACGCGCTGCATATTGGAGATTTTTATAGATTTCATAGATAAAAAAAGGATTCACACGTTTTTTTGAGTATTTCGGTTCCGTTTTAGGAATAAAAATAGAAGCAAAAAAGCCTAGGATCGCAAGGAAAGTTCCCACAGCAGCTGAAAGGGGGAAGTTTTTTCCCGTCATTTGCGTTAAAAACGAAGCCAGAAATGTACCCACAATGATTCCAAAGTAGGTGAAAGAGGTAATGAGTCCATTCGCTTTAGGAATATGTTCCTGTTTGACAAGCTCTGGAATAATGCTATATTTAGGAGGTCCAAAAAAGGCACTTTGCATAGAGAGTAAAAAGAGAAGGGAATAACTTGCCCAATCACTCTTAAAAAGAAACGCAAAAATCCCTAAAAACATGATGATCACTTCTGTAAACTTCAGAAAAACGATCATTCTCTGTTTACTAAAGCGATCTGCTAAGACCCCTGCTCCCGATGAAAACAGTAAGAAAGGTAATACATAAACAATCCCGACCCAAGTCAAAATGACAGGAGAAGCAGTAATTCCCTTAAGATCAATAAATAAGAAGACAATGAGATACTTAAAGTAGTTGTCATTGACAACACCCAAGAACTGGGAGATATTTAGAAATTGAATAGAATGTTTTTCGAAGAAAGTGACTTTTTTAAAAAACCCAAACCGATTGAGCATTTTTTCAATCGAAGGGAAAAAGCCCCGTTTTTCATTCTGCTTCTTAAATAACACCATAATTATTACAATACTCGTTAAACGATGAAAACGCCAGTCATTCATGTAAGCAATCGTATCGATGTCTTGATCATGCTCTTGCGTGATCACCTATTTTTTACATCCCCAAAACCCTTTGCGAAAAAATACATTTTTCTCCCTGAGCTCAGTTTAAAAAACACTTTAATGACACGGTTTCTCTCAGACCACAAGTTAAACGTTGTCACAGGCATTGAATTTCAAGAACTGGGAAGTGGGGTTCAAGCTCTTTTTCGTATAGCGACAGGAAAAACCCTCCTCTTTCCTCCTCTCGATCTCCTTTCCCTCCATCTGGAGCCTTTTCTTGACGAAGAAAACCCCCAGCTAGCAACTTTGTTATCTTCAGAGTTTCTTAAGTATGGAAAATTTGGAGGAGAACCCTTAAAAGGTTGGCAAAAAGAACTTTGGGATAAAGCATTCAGAGAATGGAATACGCCCTGTGATCTCCTGAGCGTTCCTCTTAATCCCCCCAAAAAACCTCTCGAAATCCATCTCTTTAACTTTCCTTTTCTCCCCAAACTCTATCATCACTTTTTTGCAAAACTCAGTCAGTTCTTTCCGGTCCACTACTATCAGTTTTCCCCCTGCCAGGAGTTTTGGAGTGATCTAACCACAGAGCGTGAAAAACAAAAGCTGATTCAAAAAGATCCCCACGTCGCCCCCTTTTTAGAAGGAGGACACCCCCTTCTTGCTAACTTTGGGAAACTGGGAAGAGAAAATTTTCGCCTCTTTGAAGAAGAAGATTTTCTTTTTGAAGAGCATTATCTCCCTTCCGAAAAAAAGACAGCCCTTGGAACCCTACAAAATGCCTTACTCACCCTTCAAGAAACCCCTCTCCATCAAGATGCTTCTATCCGCCTTTTTTCTGCCTCCTCAAAGCTGCGCGAGATAGAAATCCTTTTCACAACCCTTCTTGAAACCTCAACCCCTCCATCAGAAATTCAGATATTTGCTCCAAACATTGCCGATTATGCCCCTTACATCGAACATGTTTTTGGCGCCGAAGACTCTCCCTTTGACTTTACCATTCGCGATCTCCCGAAACAACCCCTCTTAGAGAGTTTTATGCATCTCTTTGCTCTAGACCGCTTCGCACCTGATCCTGTGTTTCGTCTTCTTAC
>JAKQGT010000186.1 GCA_029556005.1 Chlamydiota bacterium
ATGATTTAGGTTATCCCTATCACCCTCCTGAAGAGGTTTTAAGATCCCTGTGACACACGCTCCCTTTAATGCTCACCATCTATCCGAAGGAAAGCAGTTGATCCAGTCGGGGGATGTGAAGAGCATCGTGTTTTCAGAGGGAACCTATCAAGTTGAAGTTTTTGATTCGAAATTAAGTGAAACCTTTTGGCCCTTTCTTCAAGTGGGAGATGAGGGAGAGGTGAAGGATGGTTTTTGCACTTGCGATGAAGCCGAGAAGAGCCAGTCGTGTCCCCATTTAGCAGCAGCTTTCATTAAAATCTCTAACGACGATCCTTTGCATGTCCGTTTTCGCAGCTCCTTTTGGAACGAACTTTGCTTAATGGGTTTTAAGAGGCATGGCGGTAATCCGGCAATTCTAGAGAAAAAGGGTGAGAAGGAGTATATCTGTACCGCATCGGGTGGGGAGACTGTGTTCTCTTTAAAAGTGAAAACCCCAAAAGGGGAAAAATTTCTCGATGAAATGGTCTTTCACCGTGCTGTTGAAACCGAGGAAACTTCGTTAAAATTTTCCAACCTTTCTGCTGAAGAATTGGCCCTTTGGAAAAGAGGGACTCCGAGCCAAGCCTTGCAGTATGAACTCTCATTTTGGTCAGATTTTGCCAAATGGATGATGTTGGTTCAGGAATTTGATGAAAAGTATTCTATCGATTTTAGCGTTACTGAACAGGCTCTTCCTAAAAAGGTCTTATTAAGTTTTAAAGACTTTGAATGTCAGTTCTATATTGCTGAAGTCAATTGGGAAGAACTGATTCCCTCCTTAAAAAAGGTGAATTCTCCTTTAGAAGTCCATGAGTTTCGGGACGTGATGATTCAGAAAATGCATTATGATCCCCATGCCAAAGAGATGCGTATTTCTTCCGAGCCTGTGAAGGAAAAAAAGGGGGTTAAAGCTGTCAAAGTGGGAGCTTGGGAGTTTTATCCGGATGCCGGGTTTTTCCCAGCACAGACCAATCCCCTTTTAAGAAAAAAAGTGATTCCAGAAAAACAGATTGGAGAGTTTTTAAGTCAAAACTACCGTATCGTTCAAAGGTATTTAGAAGGAGCTTCTCTTTCTCGAGAAACCATCCAACCTGCCTATTCCCTGACGTTTGATGAAAAACACCAACTCCATATCTCTTGTTTTGCCTTCCAAAAAGGGGATCTTCAAACCCAACATGCAGCGTTTTTAAAACCTTGGGTGTATATTGAAAGTCGAGGGTTTTATCCTTTAAAAGATCTCCGTTTTGAAGGGGTGGAAACGGTGATTCCTCCTGATAGAATGGGAGATTTTATTCGAGAGCATCGCCAATGGCTAAATGAGCATGAAGGATTTCAAATTCATCTCTCGAATGTGGAATTTCACCTTTCTTATGTGTTCGATCTAAAAACACTTACCTTTGAAAGTGAAGCGCAAGTATTCGAAGGAATGGATGAAATCATCGACTTTGGGGATTGGCTTTACATGAAGGGAAAAGGCTTTTATAAAAAGCAACGGGCTAGGGGGATGGGAAAAATCACATCAGATCTGCGTATTCCTATCAAAGAAATTCCTCTCTTCATCCATGAAAATCGTGAAGAGCTCGAGCACATTAAAGGGTTTTTCAGTCCGGTTTGCCCTTTAGAAAAAGCGGGGCTCAATATCTCAATGGATTTAGAGAAAAAAATTGTCGTTGAACCTGAATATTTCTATCGGCGGGAATATCAAGGGAAAAAGATCCATTTTTTGGGGAATTTCACCTATGTTCCTGGAGAGGGCTTTGCAGAGATTCCTCTTAAAGGGCGCCTTCCCGAGAAGTATCGAAAGAAAACCACCCTTGATGCGAGTGCTGAGCCGGTTTTTATTAACGTTGAACTCATTAAATTAAAATCCTTTATCATTAAAATCGATCGTCGCTTAAAGCGTCCTCATAACCTCAATTTGAAAATCCGGTCTATTCGAAAAACGGAAGGGAAGCAGTGGGAAGTCGATCTGGCTTATGTCAGTGAATTTGGAGAAGAAAGCTTAGCGACGATTAAGAAGAGCTTAGACGAGCATCGTTCTTATGCCATTACCGAAGCGGGACTTCTCTTTTTCAAAGATCCCCGCTTCAACTGGCTTCGGGAAACGCTCACCTCTGAAGAACAAAAACTTACTTTTTCAACATTAGAGTGGATTCGCTTGCGTACCTTCGAAAATGTGGAAGAACCCAAGGGGCAATCGAAGGAAGCCAAGCAAACACGCTCCCTTTTAAAAGAACTCGATGCCTTCGAGTCAGAGGATGTTTTACATTTAGAGGGACTCAAAAGTACCCTCCGTCCTTATCAAGAAATCGGAGTAAAATGGCTGTGGTTTCTCTATTCTTATGGTCTTTCGGGGCTTCTTTGCGATGATATGGGACTAGGGAAAACGCACCAAGCGATGGCTCTTTTAGCAGGGGTAAGAAATGCGAATAAAGGGAAAAAAATGCGCTACTTTGTTGTGTGTCCTACATCTGTGATTTACCACTGGGAAGAGCTGCTTAAGAAATTTTTACCCGAGTTTCGTGTGGTGGTATTCTATGGGACACAACGCACCTTAAAAGCCTTTAATAGCAGTGCAGATGTGCTCCTCACTTCCTATGGAACGCTGAGAAGTGAGAAAGAGGCTCTTTCTAAGATTACCTTTGAAGTAGCGATCTTAGATGAAATTCAGATTGCAAAAAATATGCAATCGCAAACCCATCACTCTCTGACGTTACTGAAAGCACGTACCAAAATTGGATTGACCGGGACGCCAATTGAAAACCGCTTGTTAGAGCTAAAGGCCCTTTTCGATGTGGTGTTACCCGGATATCTCCCTTCTCAAGCCCAATACCGCGAACTCTTTGTTAATCCGATTGAAAAGATGGGGGATCCCGATAAAAAGATGCTACTTTCGCGTCTCATCCAACCCTTCCTCATGCGACGCAAGAAAAGTGAGGTCTTAGATGACCTTCCCGAAAAGATCGAAGAGATTGCTTACTGCTATCTATCTGAAGAACAACAGAAACTCTATCGCGACGCTTTTCTTAAGTCGCGAGATGCTCTCATGAAAGAGATAGAAAAGCCGGGTAAAGAACTCCCTTATCTTCATGTCTTTGCCCTTCTTAATACCCTCAAGCAGATTTGCAATCACCC
>JAKQGT010000189.1 GCA_029556005.1 Chlamydiota bacterium
GACGAATTCCGAAAGCTTTCGCGGTAGCCCAAAACCAACTTTTGAAGTTGTTTGAGTATAAAACCTTAGCAAAAATCAATCAGCTTTCTTATCCTGGAGCCTTTTTATCTGTTGTTGTTGCTGACAAACTTGAATTTGAAACCTCAAAATTTTTGAAACAAGCAGGGCAGGATCAGATGGCTGGTATAGCTAATGGCATGAGAAAGTTCACTATTGGGGTACTCACTTTTCTCCCCCTACTGACATACCTTGAGAGTTGTTATTTTTTATCCAATACGCCCAAGATTGGGGCTTTAGCTTTTTCTATCCTAGCAGGTGTGGGAATAGGGGCTGTGAATTATCACCACTATCAAGAACTCTTTAACTCTTGAGTAGGTTATTCTTCTGGTCGCATGATGGGGAAGTAAACTACATCGCGGATCGAAAAGGCATTGGTGAATAGCATCGTCAGGCGATCAATCCCAATGCCGAGTCCCCCTGTTGGGGGCATCCCTTGACAGATGGCTTCGATAAATTCTTCATCCATGGGACTCGCTTCTAGATCTCCACCCTCCCGCTTTTTATTTTGCTCTTCGAGAAGTTCTCTTTGAAGTTCGGGATCATTCAGCTCTGAATAGGCATTACAGAATTCATATCCTAAGATAAAGGTTTCAAAGCGCTCAACAAGGCGTTCTTTGCGGAGTTTAGGATCGCGGTGGAGTTTGCATAGGGGAGTGGTTTCGATGGGGTGATCGATGATGTGATGGGGCTGAATGAGATGGTGTTCGGCAAACTCTTCGAAAAGAAAGGCGATAAGTTTTCCGCGGCTTGCGGCACCGAGGACATCTGGCTCGATTTTTCCTTCCAATTTGCGGCGCATATCTCCATCGGATAAAGTGTCTGGATCGAAACCTCCATAAGCTTGGGTGGCCTCTTTCATGGTCATCCGCTTCCAGGGGGTTTTCAGGTCGATGAGATGATTATTCCCTTGTTTATCTTGCCGCATGCCGATTTCTGTTGTCCCATAGAGCTCCTTAGCAAGGTAAGCAAAGAGGTTCTCTGTAAAGACCATCACGTCGTTATAATCCCAGTAGGCTGCATACGATTCTAACATGGTAAATTCGGGATTATGGGTCCGATCGATCCCTTCATTGCGGTAGACCTTTCCGATTTCAAAAACGCGCGACAGCCCTCCCACGATGAGTTTCTTTAGGGAGATTTCAATGGCAATCCGGAGGTACATTTTTTGACTGAGGGCGTTGAGCTCGGAAATGAAAGGGCGGGCTTCAGCCCCGCCATAGATGTTTTGTAAAACAGGGGTTTCCACTTCCATGTAGCCTGCCTCTTCATAATAACGGCGGATTTTGGAGACGAGGAGGCTACGGGTTTTGAGACGCTCAACCGATTCAGGATTGGTGATCAGATCGAGCCATCTTTTCCGGTAACGGGTTCCTTTATCGGTAAGCCCGCTATGTTTATCGGGTAAGGGGAGGAGCGTTTTACAAAGCAGGGAGACTTCCTTAACATAGAGGGTGAGTTCTCCCTTTTGGGTACGGAAGAGATGTCCTTCTACGCCAATGATATCCCCTAAGTCGAGTTTTTTTTCGATGAATTTTAGAGGGGATTCGTCTTTGGGTAGACCCGTTACTTGGGTGTGATCACGGTTAAACATGACCTGCAGACGTCCCGTTTCATCTTGGATATGGGCAAAAGCGTTTTTCCCCATAGCGCGAAAAAGAACCATCCGGCCGGCAATCCGCGCAAAATCGGTTTTTCCTACTTCCGCTTCTTCACTCATGCCAATGGCGCTCCCTTCAAATTTACCTTGAAGGGCACGCATCTGATGGGTGGGTTCATATTTATGGGGATAGGGGTCCATTCCCATTTCCCGGATCTCTTTGAGCTTTTGTTTACGGGTTTTAAACGATTCATGGTGGTGGTAGTCAGGCTCAGGAATTTCGACTTCAAAGGTGCGGTTACTTAACTTTGACTCTTCGGAAACGTGGGGAATTTCTGGATCGAGGTAGTAAAGCTCAGCTTCTCCTCCACAGTATTTACGAATCAGCTCAGAGAGCTCTTTCAAAGCTTTGACGATTTCTGCAGGACGGGTGTTTTCCAGGCCTTCAATGACGAGAGAAATGTTTTGACTCTCTGCGGTGATTTTTGTTTTGTCACTTTCGCGCCAGTTCCATGCTTTACAAAGGACTTCTACATCATCTCGATAGATGATTTCTCCCACTTTTGCGGTCTCTTCCTCTTGCGATCCCAAAGTGACAAAAGGTTCGGTTCCCTGGGCAACTGCTAAACGAATAGATCCTTTGACTTGATCCAAGTCATCGGCTCCAGCGGGGAGGCTATATTTCACAGAGATCAGATTATAAAGATTGACTACGGGATTGATGTTGGGGAGTCCCTTATCTTGAATCACGCGGCGTAAGAGTGCTTCTACGGAACACCGATAGGAGGCCGGCTTGTACCCAAACGCTTTATAAGCCTCTCTCCAGTCGAGAATTTTGGGGATCTGTCCGAGATCTTTCCCTTCATACTCTTTCTTCACCCGGAGGAGGGTACTATCTACGAGTTTCTGGATTTCGGAGTGTTCCCCTGTATTTTTCACCCCTTTAACAATCACAACTCCCACTTTTAAGTGGGGATACTTTTCCAAAACGCTGGGTTCAATATAAAAATGCATTCCAATTCCGCTAGAGTTTTTCTAAGCCATCATACCAGGGGGGAAAATATTTGAGAATGGGAACTTCAGCTATGTATAGCTAAAGTTGTTTAAAATTGGAATGATTTATGCGGATCTTTCCGTTGTCCTTCGACTTCTTAAAATCCCTCCTTGTCTCATGGACAATGGTTTCGATTTTAAGAAGCCAAAATCCAACAAAAATACCTGCCTAAATCAAGCTATATACACAAACGAGTATAAGTTTATCTGGGGGAAGACTTTCTTTCTAACGGATTACTAGCGAGGAGAAGAGGGATGAGACTGAGATCTCCTG
>JAKQGT010000207.1 GCA_029556005.1 Chlamydiota bacterium
GAACGAAATCATGAAATCCCTTATTTGGAATCTAGCTGTCGGCGCATTAGGTGTGGGCTCGATTTTTCTATTAGCACGCTGGTTCGGTTCATGACCTCTCCCGAACCTCCCTACATTTTTGATGAGTTTTTTACTTCTGGCCTCGAAGAGAGTATCAGCCCTTTTTTGAAAAAAAACTCGCGCCCCTGGGCTAAAAATCTCTCCTTAAAAAGCTCTCTTTTAGCCGGTTTTTTTCTATTGAGTTCTTTTGTCACTCACTTTCACTTTCTAGATCTTTCTTACTTCCTTTTACTCTTTGTCTACTTTCTTGCGGGAACCCCTGCTTTACTCAATACGATTGAAGATATCAAAAACTTAGAGATCAACATCGACGTCCTCATGACAATGGCCGCTTTTCTGTCGTTCTTAATTGGAAGTCAAATGGAAGGGGGGTTACTTCTCGTCCTCTTTGCCTTTTCCGGAGCCATGGAGGAAGCGGTCTCCAAAAAAGCCACTGGAGCTCTTCAAAACCTTAATACCTTATCTCCAACGATTGGCATGGTCTTGGGGAAGGATGGGACCCTCTTTCAAAAATCGGTAAGAGAGATCTCTGTGGGAACCCATCTCCTCGTTAAGGCTGGAGAGGTCGTTCCTTTAGATGGAATCGTGATCGATGGCCATTCCTTTGTCAACTTGGTCCACTTAACAGGAGAAAGCGTTCCGATCTCAAAAAAAGAAAATGATCCTGTCCAGGCAGGGAGCCGCAATTTAGACGGGACCCTCACAATCCGTGTCACCAAAACGAATGCTGAATCGACGCTCTCTAAAATCATTCAACTCATTCATGAAGCCCAAGCGATGAAACCCCGCTTACAGCGTTTCTTAGATAAGTTTGGGAAAAGATATGCGATTACCATCATCTCCCTCTTTTTTCTCTTTGCCCTTTCTCTTCCTTTCCTCCTCTCTATCTCTTTTTTTGGAGAGGAAGGAAGTGTTTACCGTGCTCTCACTTTTTTGATTGCTGCCTCCCCTTGCGCTCTCATCATCGCAACTCCTACCGCCTACCTGAGTGCGATTAGTGCTTGTGCTCGCAAAGGAATCTTACTCAAAGGGGGGATCACTTTAGATGCTTTTGCAGGATGTAAAACCATCGCTTTCGATAAAACGGGAACCCTGACAACGGGAAAATTGACCTGCACGGGGATAGAATGTTTAACCGATAACCCTCAGTACTCTTTAGAGGAAGCCATTAGCATTGCCGCCAGTTTAGAAAGGCATGTCACCCACCCGATGGCAGAAGCCATCTGCACTTTTGCAGCTGAAAAGGGAATCAAGCAGGCTCTTATTGGGGAGTTTCAATCGGTTGCTGGATTTGGTCTTAAAGGAAAATTTCAAGAGGTTGTGGTAAAGATTGGAAATGAAGAGTTTATTGAGCCCCCCATCCCCCTCAAAAAGAAAAGTGAAATGATCTCCTATCTATTAATCGGAACGACTCTCTTTGCCTTCCGCTTTTTAGATACGATCCGCCCAGGGGCTGAAAAGGTGATCCAAGACCTTAAGAAAAAGCATTTAGAGCTTGTCATGCTTACAGGAGATCATGAAGAAAGTGCTCAAACGGTAGCACGCGCCTTAGGGATCGATACCGTCTATGCTAATTTACGACCCGAACACAAATTGGAAACCGTCACCCAGCTTTCTACAGAAAAACCTCTAGCTATGGTGGGAGATGGCATCAATGATGCCCCCGCTCTAACCCGTGCGAGTGTAGGTATCTCGATGGGAGAAATTGGGAGCGCAACAGCCATCGATGCTTCTGATATTGTTCTCCTTCAAGATGATCTCTCCTTAATCAACTGGCTCCACAAAAAAGCCCATAAAACCTTACGCATTGTACGTGAAAATCTCACCCTAGCTCTCGGCGTGATTTTTTTAGCTACTACTCCTGCCCTTTTAGGCCTTATTCCTTTATGGCTAGCCGTCATCCTTCACGAAGGGGGCACTGTTTTAGTTGGCCTAAATAGCCTGCGCCTCCTCAAAAAATCTTAAGAGACTGTTTTCGAATTATTCCAAAAAATTAGTCTAACTCGTATTGTAGGAATTGAAGGGGTGAAGGTCTCAAAAGAACTCCCCCTGAAATCCATTGACTATAAATGGGATAGAATGAAAAGGCCCCATAAGAAAGAAAACCTTTCTAAAGAAAAAGCTGTTGAATTTGAGAGTAAGCAGTTTGAAGAGTACTATGTTTGGCTTCAAGAACATATGCCCGAGAGTTTTTTTGAGGAAGTTGACTCTCAACAGTATATGTTGATCGCCCATTACTTGATGGGATTTCCCCTTCAAGATAATTTCAGCCAAATCCAACTCAAAGATGTCGCTTTTGTTCTCGCTCTCGATGACCCAGATGTCGATATTCGCATTCTTAAAAATTTCAATCTTAATGGAATCAAGAACTACCAAACCTTTACATCGAATGTCCCCCCTCCCTTTCCTGGGGTAAAAAAGAAGCTTAAAATCGCCATCATCTATTTCACCA
>JAKQGT010000213.1 GCA_029556005.1 Chlamydiota bacterium
CACCTTGTAAAATTTTTTCCATATAACTTAAGATGGCTCCTTTTGCAAAAGGTAGACAATGAAACGAGCCATTTGGGGAATATCCCTTCTATGCATCATTAGAGCAGTTGCAGGAGAATACGGATCCTTACTGACAACCACTGAAGAGGGAAGTCGATTAGCCACTCACCCACAAGTGAAGGAAACAATCGTTCAATCAAGCCAGGAGTATGAGAAAAATCTCACACTCTATCGCCAAGGAACATTTTCGTATGACTCTCTTGAGACCAACTATTCTTCGACATTCTTAGCACTGCTCAACACAATAAAATCTCTGATCGCTCAAGACACTACAGGGGTGATTTCTCCGATCCAAAATGATTATGATACCGCCCATGCAGCAGAATATGAGGACCACTTAAAACAACTGATAGGAATGACGCAAAAGGAGCTTCAGATTCCCGCTTATCAATGCCTCCTTCCGCCTAAAGATTCCGATAAAAACCTTCTAATTAACGGTGACTTTAGTGAAGGGACCACTGGATGGGAAATCACCGGAGGTTCGGGTACTCTAAAGATAAACTCCCCCGATCCTTATGATACTACAAGCCCTGTGGAAAATAAAAACAGCTTGTCTTTTTCAGACATCCCTTCCAAACCTGGCTATATCAGTGTCAGCCAAGAGGTCAAAACCGTTCCTGGTCATCTCTATTTAGTTGGAGGTTATATCCTGGGATCACCTCCTAGTGGAGATAATGGAGCCTACTCAGGAGGAATCAGTGTAACAGGGGCAGTTTATCTTACGAGTTCAATCACACAAAAAACAACCGCATTCCCTCAAGACTCCAATGAAATCGATGAAGGAGGGTTTCACCGTCGCTTTTTTTGGTTCACTGCTTCAGGAAACACCATGAGAGTGAGCTTAAGTGGCGGAGAAAAAACAGTCTTTAAAAACATTGTCGTTAGCGACATCTCTCCCCTCTCTGATCCTTTGAGCTACGCCAATTCTGTTTTCCCAGAAGTGGGAACAGAGGGAGATCCTGATGTCGGGCACTACCCACAAGTAGAATGGAAATTACAAGTGGGTGACAACCTTTTAGATGGGGACATTTCCATTCAGAAAAACATCGATCCCTCTCCCCTAAAAAATGCAGGGCATCCCTATTGGTATTTTGATGGAAGTATCCCTGCAAATCACGAGATTAAAATCACCAATGCACTCAATGGCGCCCATGCTCTCTATATGCCTAAAGATGCTTCCACCACCACCAATGGCCCTATCCCTTGTCCTATTGGGGATTACACCCTCTTTGCAAAAGTTTTCGTCCCAGAAGGTGGCAGTGGAAGTGTTAATCTTCAATTCAACGGAACCTCTCTACTGAATAGCACCTCTCTCCCCAAAATCTCTGAAACCTTTACCTCTCTTACATCGGGGCAAGTGACACCCATTCAAATCAAAATCCCTGCAAGCACGTTTGAAAGTATGGAGCCGGGGACTTTTTTTAGACCTGCAGCCACATTAACCAACCTGAGTGATCCTGCATTTCTCTTTGCTGTCTGTTTGATTCCCGATCAGGCGACTCTTTATGATCAAATCAATCACATCAACCCTTATAACCCGGATCGCAGTTGGTATCAAAAAACCGGATCTATACAAACATATGATTTTACACAGGGAGCGATTAGTACAGATTGGGCTGTTGCCATCACTGGAAATACCATGTTTGCTCCGGGAACCCCACCAAGTGATTTCACAAAAGTCACAAATAGTGGCATCCAGTTAATCAGTACCCGTGATAACACCTCCTCTCCTCCCTATGCAAATGGGGGCATTCAATCGACACAATTTATCCCCAGTGATCAAGATTTTTCTATTGAAATGACCTTCATCGCTACCAATGACGGATCTGGCTATGAACCAACGGTAGCCCTTTGGACCTATGGAGAATCCCAGCGTGGTCCTAATCATCCCCTGTATCATACCCATGCTCCCGGCGCTGATCCTATTACCGAATTTGATTGTGAAATGGGTTCAGATATTTCTCCTAATATCCCCCCTCCTCTAAATTCTATTTGTGTACGTGATGGAAGTTATATTGGTCATGCTGTGGGAGGACATGGAGAATATTTAGATACCCATGCTGATGGAACCCCGCTTTGGAAAGTTGTTCCCAGTTTTTGGGATGGAAACGTCCATACACTCAAAATGGAAGGAAAATATACTGCCAATGGACGTCTTACTCTTACCCGCATTCTGGATGGGAATCCTCCCTTCAGTACTCAAGATCTTGGAACCGGTCCGTTCAGTCCTATGTATGTTAAAATTGCATTAGAAAACCCCGAATGGAATAGCCGAGGATTAGGAAATGGAAAGGCTCAGCTTGAAATCCAAAACATCACCATAAACATTGCACCACCCTCTGGACAAATTCCCCCTATCCCCCTAGAGCAAATAGATTATGCGTGGTTCACTCCCGGAGGGGGAGGAGGGTGTTCATACACTCCTTTTCAAAACACCACTGACTAGAAACGACATTAATGAGACCAAGGTCTATACTCAAACAACTTTTAAAGTTGTTTGAGTATAACTATGCTTTGGAAATCGATAGGGCTGTTCATCACCCTCCTCGTAGTAGGATTTTTGTACCAATTTGTCAGCACACAAATTGACCACTATCTCTATCCTCCGCCTGGAAAGCGGATTGATATTGGCGGATATAGCTTACAGGCCCTACAGTCATTTTAGACGCAGGAATGGGTCTTAACTCTTTAGACTGGTCTTTAGTTCAACCTAAAATCGCTGAGTTTTGCCAAGTTTGTAGCTTTGATCGAGCAGGATATGGCTGGAGTGATCTTAGTCCTTTAAAAAGAACAAGCAAAAACATTGTAAAAAAGTTACATGCCCTTTTGACTCAAGCAGGCATTCCAGGCCCCTACATCCTGGTTGGACACTCTTTTGGGGGAGCCAATGCCCGCCTTTATGCTAGTTGCTACCCTGACGAAGTCTATGGCGTTGTTCTCGTGGATGCTTCCAGTGAAGAACAACTAAAAAAACTCCCTCCCCCCTTGCCTCCTAACCTAGAAAAAATGGTATTTCTCTCAACTGAAGGTATTCTCCGGATTCGCAACCATCTCCCCAATAATAGAAAAGAGTATACAATGTTTCCTGATCTCATCCAAAAAATGTATCTGGCAACAAATAGTGCAACAAAAGCTGTCAAAGCCAATATCAAAGAAGAAGATTGTATTACAGAGAGTTTAACTGAGCTCAAAATAGCAGGAGGATATCTGGGGAACCGACCCCTAATCGTTATTACAGCAGGAATTCCTCCAACCCCAGAGGAAACAGGAATGACTGAAGAGCAAATAAAAAAAATGATACAAATTTGGCATCATCTTCAAAAGGATCTATTAAAAAATTCGAGTCATTCCAAACAGGTGATTGCAAGAAAGAGTAATCATTTGATCCCACGCTACCAACCTGAAATCATTGTCGAATCCGTTAGAGAAATGATTCATGAGTATAGACAGTAGAATAAAAACATAAATAACTGAAATTAAATGATTTAAAAAATATTAAAAAAATATTTAAAATAAATTCATAATTTATTAACATGAGGATTGTAGATCGGTTCGTTTGAGCCTACAAGAGAAGTTTTTGGATAGAGTACAAAAGGGTCAGGAAGTAAAGGATACTCCTGATGCAATGACCTAAATCAACAAAGTGAACTCCTTGTAGATGCTCATCGGGGTACCTTTTTTTCATTTTGTTGAACAAAAATGAAAAAGAGGTTCTAGTAATGACTAGCGTTATAGCAAATAATAATCCCCCCTCTCCAGAAGAACAGTTTAAAACTGACTTAGGAGAATTAAAAATAGATCTCGATTATCTCCATAGTAAACCCCAAATTCTTAGAGATAGTCTCTATCAAAATACCCTCTATGCCTTCATGCAACAATTCTCGGAAGATTTCAATCAACTTCCAGAAGCTGAAAGAAAAAGCAATGAGATGCAAACTTTGGTCGATGATTTAGCCAGTAAAGGGCTCATCACTGAAAATCCTGATGGAATCGGCGTTTCTCCTTATCAAAGTCAGTTTGCCAATGCCCTGGATGGCCTGACAATGCCCGGTGAAAGAAAATGGATTCCGAAGGTACTAGATCCTGCTATTAAAGCCGCAGAAAGTACTCTTTAATATATTAATATAAATTTTCAAATTTGAGGAGAAACTCATGAGCACAATAACAGCTACTTCAATAAACCAAACAACTGCTGTAAACCAAGAAAACAATAGCCAAATTCCACAAAATATCCAGAATGATTTGCAAGAGCTAGAATCAAGACTTGAGCAATTACTACAGAATCCTAACGAAGCACAGAATCCTGCTTTTCAAGCAGTCATGAAACAGAGCCTTCAAAGGTTATTAGATGACTACAGTAAACTCTCTCCAGAACAAAAAGAAAATGCTCACTTAACTGCTGTGATGGATGATCTAAATCAAGGCTTAGGACTCATTCAAGAGGGACCTCAAGGCTTAGAAGTGGATCCTAACCTAAATACTGATCTCCAATATATCCTTTCGCAAGACAAAGATTTTATAAACAACATTTTGATCCCTGATATTAATGCGTGCTCATCTTCCCCTGTTAGTCGAAGATAACAGAGTCTTTTCCCCCAAGAGATGCTCTCGCTGAGAGCATCTCTTTACGAATGGTATAACTTTTTAAAGTCTGGAATCTCTCGGAGCGCCTTAAACACTTCTTTTGTAAGAATGGTTTCTAAGTTGACAAAACCTGCTTTGCGAGCGGCTTTGAGCCATCCAATCGCAGGGGCGTCTTGATGGAGAGCAGCGCACGCTTCGGCACTACGGAGAGCAATATCTGGATCGGGAATGAGTTGAAAACAAGGACCTGCTAACTCGACAACTAAGGGATAATCTTTCATTTCATACGCTGCGCGATGGAGCTGCATTTGAGCCTCGGGATTGAGGTGTTTTTTGATAGGATGGAGGATCTCATAGACCTCTTTAAACTCCTTTCTTTCTGCTTTAAGGGCTGCTAGATATTGGGAGACTAAGTTGAAAATAAGCCCCTTTTTCGCTTTCGTCCGCACCTCTTCTAGCTTCGGGATGGCGTCCTGTTTCCGGTTTTGTGTCAGGAGATCTTCGATCTCTTTTAATTTAAAGGTGAGATCTTCATTCTGATCGCTTTCGGTAATCATACGTGTTTGTCTCCACGTGCTAAAATTTTGAAAGGCAAAGAGGAAAAAGATTGCCCCAATGATAAAATAGCCAATAAAGAAAAATCCCACGCTGAAAGCTGCGGAAAGGAGCATGCTCGTAAAAAGGGCATATTTCCTCCCTTTAGCCCCACACAAAGACTCCAAAATAACGCGCAGTAATTGTCCCCCATCTAAAGGCATAACCGGGAGTAAATTCACAACGGTCCAAAAGAGATTGACCCACTGAAAAATACGCAAAGTATAAACCACAAAGGGAGAGGTGAAAAAACCTGTGGCTAATAGGAGGGTCGCTACAAGAAACAAAAGAAATCCAAACAGAGGTCCATCGAGAACGACTAAAAACTCTCTCCATCCCCGCAATCTACGCCCTTCAGGATAGGTAAGCCCTCCAAAAGCAACCAACTCAATCCGTGGCCTTTGCCCAAAGTAGCGAGCAGTCAGGGCATGGCCAAATTCATGCACTAAGATAGAAACAAAAATTACGAAAATCCAGAGAATGGTAGCAAGAAAGGGATTGGGCGATCCCGTACTATTGAGCCAACCGATGATCGCGGCAGTCACCCAAAAAAATGGAGAAATTTTAACAGGTATTTTCATGACTTCATGGCTTTTAACATGGTAGCGCCCATATCAGCTGGAGACTCGGCAACAAAGACTCCCGCCCCTTTTAACGCTTCCATCTTACCCTTCGCCGTCCCTTTTCCGCCAGAAACAATCGCCCCTGCATGTCCCATCCGACGTCCAGGAGGAGCTGTCACTCCTGCAATGAATCCCCCGATAGGCTTGCTGCAATTTTTTTTGATCCAAGCAGCAGCCTCTTCTTCAGCATTCCCCCCAATTTCTCCAATCATAAAAATGCCGTGCGTGTCGGGGTCTTTTTCAAAAAGCTCCAAAACATCGATAAAATTCGTTCCATTCAGGGGATCTCCTCCAATCCCGACACAGCTCGACTGTCCTAAACCATTTTGCGTCGTTTGCCAAACGGCTTCATAGGTAAGTGTCCCAGAGCGAGACACAATCCCAATTTTCCCTTTTTTATGAATATATCCTGGCATGATACCGATTTTGCACTCCCCTGGCGTAATCACCCCGGGACAATTAGGCCCCACTAAACGGGAAGTCTTGGAAGCACTCATCACACGTGAAACTTCTAACATATCGCGAATAGGAATCCCTTCGGTAATACAGACAATCAAGGGGATCCCTGCATCTTCTGCTTCCAATATAGAATTAGCAGCAAAAGGTGGCGGGACAAAGATCATGGTGGCATCGGCATCTGTTTTTTTCTTCGCTTCATAAACCGTATCAAAGATCGGGATATCGAAAATGGTCTGTCCTCCCTTTCCTGGGGTCACCCCCCCCACAAATTGCGATCCATAAGCAATGCCCTGCTCTGTGTGAAACTGTCCTGACTTCCCTGTAATCCCTTGTGTAATGACTTTGGTCTTTTTATTGACGAGGATCACCATTTCACTTCCCTCCCTTTAGAGAAGCCACAGCTTTCTCCGCGGCGTCCGCCATCCCATCAGCAGAAATAATGGAAAGGCCCGATTCCTGGAGAATTTTGCGCCCCTCCTCCACATTGGTCCCTTCTAAGCGGACAATTAACGGTACTTTAATTCCAATTTCATTGGCTGCAGCAATCACCCCATGCGCAATCGTTGCACAGTTCATGATTCCTCCAAATATATTGACAAGGATCGCGCGGACGTTGGGGTCCGAGAGAATAATCTTGAACCCCGCAGCCACTTTTTCTTTGTCGGCCCCTCCCCCAACATCTAAAAAGTTGGCAGGTTTCCCCCCATAATAATGAATAATATCCATTGTAGACATCGCCAGACCCGCTCCATTCACCATACATCCAATGTTCCCTTCCAGGGAAATGTAAGCCAGGTCATACTCCTTCGCAGCCACTTCATTTTCTGATACCTGCGATCTATCATAGAAGCTAGCGTTCTCTTTTTGACGAAATAAGGCATTATCATCGATGCTAAGTTTTGCATCGATAGCCCAGATTGTTCCATCTGGAGATTCAACTAAAGGGTTGATTTCTAAGAGCGAAGCATCGGTTTCGATAAAGGCTTTGGCAAGAGATGCAGCTGCATGCATCCCTTGCTTTGCCGTGTTGCCCTTCCAACCCATAAAATTTGCAAGCCTAAGTAAATGATACGGTTTGACGGTTCCATCAAGTCCTATCGGCAGCTTTAAGATCTTTTCTGGAGTCTTTTCTGCCACTTCCTCGATCTCCATTCCCCCTTCAGGAGATGCGATAAGAATAGGCATCGCATGTTCCCTATCGATAATCGCTCCCAGATAATACTCCTTGGCGATATCAACAGGTTTGGTGATTAACACCTTATGCGCAATGATCCCTTGAGGTCCGGTCTGATTATTCACCATTTTCATACCGATGAGTTTCTTAGCGATCTCTACAATCTCACCTTTATTTTTGGCGAACTTCACCCCTCCTGCTTTACCCCGGCCACCCGCATGGACCTGAATCTTAACGACAGCTTCGTTAAGCCCTAAGTATTGAACCACTTGTTCTGCTTCCGCAGCTGTAGAAGCTACCCCAAAGTCTGGGATAGGCATCTCATACTTTTTTAGAATTTCCTTGGCTTGATACTCATGCGTGTCCATAATTTCTATATGTGGTACGATGGAATATCGATCAATTAAAAAAAAGTGCAACAAATGTTTGGCCTTTTAAAGTCAGGACTTAACAAAATTCGGAGAGCTTTTTCAAAGACACGTTCGATTTTAGGTGATAAAATTCGAGCTGTTTTTAGCAAGCCTTTAGATGAAGAAACTTTAGATGAACTCGAACAAGTTCTCTTTGAAGCCGACCTGGGGTCGACTCTTGCTTTAGAATTTGTAGAACACGTGCGCGCTTATGCCCGCAAAAACGGCCTCCATAGTGATCTTATGGTCGCCATGAAAAACCATGCAGAAGAGATTTTGCACAAACCCCCTCACGTTCAAGGAAATCCCGTCCAAACCCCACCGAAAGTGATCCTAGTCGTGGGGGTCAATGGGAGTGGAAAAACCACTTCAACAGCCAAACTCGCAAAACTTTATAAAGATCAAGGGAAACGGGTCCTCCTTGCCGCTGGCGACACTTTCCGTGCAGCCGCCATCGAACAACTTCAAACCTGGTCTGAAAGACTCCAGATAGACTGTATTAAGGGGAAACCCGGTGGCGATCCTTCCGCCGTCATCTTCGATGCTTTAACCGCTGCTAAAGCAAGGGGACACGAGGTCATCATTGCAGATACTGCAGGGCGCCTCCAATCTAAAACAGACTTAATGCAAGAGCTTTCCAAAATCAAACGGGTCATCGAAAAAGTGGTTCCTGAAGGTCCCCATGAAATTTACCTCGTTCTAGATGCAACAACAGGACAAAACGCGATTGACCAAGCAAAAACTTTCAACGCCTTCACCCCCCTTACAGGTCTCATCTTAACCAAGTTAGATGGCTCTGCCAAAGGAGGCATCATCCTCTCAATCTATCATTTAATGGGAATCCCCGTCCGTTATATAGGGATTGGGGAAGGAGTGTATGATTTCACCCCTTTCGACCCCGAAAGTTACGTCGATGCTCTATTTTCCTAAGAGGCTCTTATGGATTTAAATGCACTCATTGACGACACCCTGACCTATATCAAGAACAAGATCCCGGAAAGCATTACCCCCTCTCCTAAACGTGAGAAAATACCCCCTCCCCAACCTCCTTCGCCTCCCCCAAAAAAGGTCGAAAAACCTCCCGTTAAACCCGAACCTCCATCCCCTCCTCCTCCAAAAGAAAAAAAGGTTGCCCCCTCCACCTTTCAACTCGAGCCCCCTTCTCCCCCTCCTCAAGAACCTACAGAAACGCTCCGTAAACTCTTAGTCAGTATCGATCCTGAACTCTTTCTGCACGATACACCTCCTAGTGATGCCCTAGCCAAACGGATCAAAGAGGCCTGGAAAGAAAAACGGGATACTCCCACCATTCCTATCCTGTTTCAAGGAAGATCCCATC
>JAKQGT010000219.1 GCA_029556005.1 Chlamydiota bacterium
ACTCCGATCCCGCACTTAGGTTCTTAAAAGCCATTTACCTGGAGTTGTTCCCCAAGTTGCAATGAGGCATGTCTCGACAAAAACCCAAAGAAAAATAAGGGTCATTCCAAAAATGGGCTCAATAAAGCCAACACGGATACGGAAATAGCCTACGATAAACCCTAGGATCAAGGCAAACAGAGAGTAATCAACCATCCGCGCCCAGAAACGGACCCACGGTCTTCCTCGGACATAGTCAGGATCGGTCTCTCTAGCATAGGAGACCTTTTTTTCTATTTCAATTGTTGGCGTATCATCCAATGTGCTCATATTAAAATGCTCAACCTCTGAAATGGGGAGCCAAGCATTTAAAGACTCTGTCCAAACCTTTGTCTGTAAATCAATTTCCCCACGATCGAGCATCTCCTGCAGCTCATGATGAGATACAGGTCCTTCCTTTCCCTCTCCACTCATGTAAAACCAAACGGCTTTATCCACGACTTGTTTCCTCTCGCTTTACCACATCCCCAATCCTCACTTAATCGCATCCCCATTATTTTGTAAAGAGGGATAGTTTTTATTTAAAAAAATACAAAATACTCAACAATAACAAATTAACAATTTCATATAAGAAAATAAATCAATGTTTTTATTTGACCGAAACTGCCCATAAGCTCTATTGTTAAGATTTCTTATACTCAAACAACTTCAAAAATTGGATTTTCGGCTGCGCCAAAAATCCAATTTTTGAAGTTGTTTGAGTATAAAAAAGTGTGGTGGAAAAATGTCTTCAATACAGACCTCTGGCATGAGGCTATCGTCTAGAGAACTTGGGTTAGATTCCCAAACCCTTTTATTTCATAGGAATTTAGAAAGTCGCATCCAAAAAATGTTCTCTCCAGGAGAGGACCGTATGGACGCTGCTCTTAGACGTCTGGAAAGTGTTACCATCACCATGCTTGCCCTACAATCCGCATCAGAAAAATTAGTGACAAAATCTTATTTTTTTGAACCCGGAAAACAAACAGTTGATCCCCGTTTTTTAGACATTTTTCAAGAATTTGTTGTCCATGTTCGAGGCCCCAAAAACTTAATACATAAAGCCTGGAATTACCTCAGAGTGTTAGAAGGAAGAGATTTTAACGATCTCACCCGCCTTGAAACCTGGTATACATTTGATGGTAAACCTACACAGCAGCAATGGGTCCCTTCAAAAGAATGTGAAGAGGAACTCTTAGAAGTCTTTGCAACAACGCAACACCTCTTCCTCATCCTTCTTAAAAAAACATTCCGGAGAATCAAATCTCCTATCAAAATGGGTGATGTCGAGTGGGAGTTTCAACAAAAACGGGATGATTACCTAACCACTTTCGGAGACTGGGCCAACTGTGCAGGGACTTGGATGACAATGGGAGGGGCAGGCTTTTTTAGCCCTACCTTTGCAGATAAACTCCTTGAAATCCACTCCAGACTTCTCGCTTTTCTTTGGCTAAAAGAAGACAAACACCGTTTAGAACTTTTTATTCAAAGCAAAAGACTTCCCCAACCCCTTCCAGCCCCTATCGCCACATATAACCCCTTCTATTTTCAACATAAAGGCTCCTACTTCATGACCCAACCGACTTTGGGAGAAGGGTCCTGCGCTCTCGAAGCTCTCCTGGGGACCCAGCTCAAAATGAGTATCGCTTTTCGCAAGACCGGGAAGCTTCCCCTCTTGAAGTGAAAAAGCATTTTACAACAACCCTAACTGCAAAACGTAACAGTTCTCCCTCTATTGAAAAAAAACTCGCAGAAGTTTTGATTGCTTATCTCAATTGCTCTTTAGATCCCTTTTCAGGGGACGAGAGCGCTCATATGCTATTTTCATCAACCCCTACAGGACTTCACATCCAAAGTGAATGGAAGAAACTCCAAGATTATTATACCTCTCAAATAGACCTTCTAAAAGATCAAGAGTCCCAACTATGGAAGACCCACTTAAACAACCCTTCCTTAACACACAAACTCTTCTTGTCCTTAACCCGTCGCTTTCCAGAAAAATCCGAAGAGGAGGTGATCGCACTTCTTCAGGAAACTCCCCGCCTCATTCTCGATACCGTTAATACAGACCCAACCTCCTTTCTTCCGGTTGTCCCTGACCCTAGAATCGCTAAAATACGAGAAGAGATGAGCGCCCTTCTCCACCAGTATGAAGTTGCAGAAAAGGTATTCGTCTTATCTGATCCTGTCTATAACCACTATGTCGAGATGCTCCACATCCCTCCCTTCCAGCTCAACACCCAAGAGATTCACCTCGCCGCCCTTCTCTTTGAGAAAAAAGTCCTTATTTTCTCTCATCACAAGGGCAAAATCGTTGTAACGCAAGAAATCAATAGAACCCTCGATGCGGAAGAGATCCTGATCCATCATTATCAAAACCATTTCTCACGTTGTGTCCCCTACAAAAGACCTCCCTCAGTTATCCCCAGAGATTTTATCGCGCGAGCAGAACAAAACCTTTTGGGAACCCATCCAAACGAGTTTCAGTCTCCTGAGCATCAAGAGATT
>JAKQGT010000222.1 GCA_029556005.1 Chlamydiota bacterium
TGAAAGGAGGCCTTGGCGTATGGGCCAAGGGCAAAATTATGGCGAAACTCAAAGTGAGCACAAGAGAGATCGGGAGCGTTTGCGTTTTTGATATCGAGGGTATGCCGACCCAGGAAACATTACAAGAAGTGGCCTGGAAAATTCAGAGGAACATTCGCAGGCACAGATTACAGCGCGTCATTCTAAACTTGCAGCATCTCGGGGCATTGGATCCGCTAGGCTTGCGTAAGCTATTGGCAGCCTGTATACGTTCCCAGAGGAGCCTCATTTTTGGTGCGTCTGATATCTTGATCCATAGCCTTGAGGATACCTATATCCCGACAAATGTCCGAGTGTGCCATAATGAGCAGGAGATTGCGGAAGATTTCGGCCCATTTCTCCTGGAAAGAGACCAGGACAAGGTTTTTATGCGGGCGGAAGATGCAAAGTCTCCTGATGGGCTGGAGGTCGAACGTCGCAGGAGCAAGCGGATGCATGTGGCGATCCCTGTGGAACTTAGCTTTGAATTTCCGGATGGAGAAAAGCTCAAAACGTGTGCGATATCAACCAACATCAGTGAAGGCGGCATCTTCGTGGAGTATCTGGACTTAGAAACCGCCGATAAAATCGGGGAAAAGGAGCCGATCAAGGGAATGCAGGTAGGAATTCACATTTTCCCCAGCGCTAACTTTCCTGAGGCTTACCATTTGCAAGGGAGAGTGATGCGCACGGAGCTAAAGAAGAAGCAACTGGGGATTGCGGTGGAATTCATCGAGGATACCCATCCCTTTTAAGCGTAGAAAAACCGCGCAAAACAGTCCTTTGCCCGACAAAAAGAGACCCTTTTAAGTCCGGCCTGCAATACCCCGTAAACACCTCAAATTCCAAGCAAATTTGTATTGACATCGTGTACTCAAAGTGCTAAAAAAGATGCCATTAGAGGGAACGAAAACCTCTACTCACCTGCAGAGGTTTCTGACCACAAAAGATCCCCACTTGGTCAGAAACCTCTTTTTTTGAGGTCCTCATTTGGGTCATATCTAGAGGCCGATAAGACGTTTTAGTTTCTTGTGCTCAGTGTCAGTTTTGTGGTACTTTATCTTACTTCAGTGTAAGTCGAATTAACAATACGGGAGCAGGGTATGGATAAGGATATTCGATTTGCAGAAAAGAAGATCGACGCAGGATGGAAGGAATCCATTGAGAAGGAAAAAGGCACTTCGGAGAAGAAGGCGGCGTCTCAAGAAATAAAAAACGAAAAAAAGCCGAAAGAAACTTCACCTGGCTTCATGAATTTGATGAATTCTTTGGCGTTTCAGGTGCTGATGCATCTGGGAGAAATTCCGAACCCCGAAACTAATCAGCCTCAAAAAGATCGGGAAGCCGCGAAGGCGACCATTGATTTAATCCTGCAGCTTAAAGAGAAAACCGAGGGAAATTTGAGCGACCAAGAGGCCGGCTTTTTTTCGGCCGTACTCCCCGAGCTTCAAATGAAATTTGTCCAAAATTCATGACCAGCCACGTTAAAAACTTTATCCCCAGGATTCTTATTAGCTGTACGGCCATCGGACTTATTGTGTACTTTATGAGGGATAAATTCGATGAGGCCATCCGGATCCTGAAAGGAGAAGTGGATTGGCGCTGGGTGGTCATGGCGGTGGGCGCGTATGTCCTCGCGCAGGCGGTGATTGCCGTCCGGCTTCTATTGGTGATGAGG
>JAKQGT010000226.1 GCA_029556005.1 Chlamydiota bacterium
TGGGGCAGCAAGCGTCTCATAAAGCATGTGGAGAGCCGTTTCTACATTTGTGATTTCCCTTTCCACTCTCTCGATTTCTCTTTTGAGTCGATTTCTTTGCTTTTTATCATCTGAAGAACTTTTTTTCTCTTTTGTCCGCTGACTCGTATTGCGATCTAAATAGTCTCGCTCATGTTTTTCTACGAATTCGGCATATCCCCCTAAAAAATCGGTCACTTTTTCCCCATGGAGCTCAACAATGCGATTGGCTGTTTCTGAAATAAAGTAGCGATTGTGGCTGACCATGATCAAAGTACCAGAGTAATCCTTAAGAGCCTCAATCAACGCTTCTGTACTTTCCATATCCAGGTGGTTGGTCGGTTCATCTAAAATCAGAACATTATGCTCCTTCAACATCAAAGAACCAAAAACGAGACGAGCAGCCTCTCCCCCACTCAAAGCACGGATCTTATTATGCTGGGCCTGTTCATCAAAGAGCATTTGACCTAAAGTTCGCCTAATCGCTTCATCAGAAGCCTCTTTTGAAACTCCCCTTAACCAATCATATAGAGTGGCTTCTGGATTGAGAAGGCGGTGAAAATTTTGAGGAAAGTAGGCCCAATGGGTATTGAGCCCCCATTTATATTGTCCCTTATCGGCCTGAGCATGACCTGTAAGGATTTCTAAGAGGGTGGATTTTCCAACCCCATTCGCTCCCACAAGAGCGACCTTTTCTTCCCTCCCTATCTCAAAACCAATATTCCCTAGAATTTGATGGGTAGCAAAAGATTTAGTCATCCCTTCGACCTTGACCACATTGTGTCCTGAAGGGCGCGTCCTTTCAAAATGAAAATGAGGATATTCCCGAGAAGTGGGCATTTGGTCATAAGTTTTTTCCTCTTCTTCAAGCTTTTCAATCATACGTGCCCGAGAGCTGGCTTGACGTGCTTTGGAAGCTTTGGCCTTAAAGCGATCAATAAAGCGCTGAATATCCTTCTTTCTTTTCGCATAGGAGGCAAGCATCGCCCCTTTCAATTCCAGTTCAACCATTTTTTTTTCGATAAACTGGTCAAAATTCCCTCGATAGCTCCGCATCTCTCCAAAATCGATATCGATAATCTCTTCAGAAACACGGTTTAAAAAATAGCGATCATGGGAGCTTAAAATGAGGGTTCCTGGATAATCCAGTAAATACCTCTCTAGCCAGCGAATGGAAAAAATATCCAAATAATTGGTCGGCTCATCTAACAACAGAAGGTCGGGTTGAATAAAAAGCACTTGAGAGAGGAGGACGCGTAATTTATACCCCCCTGACAGAGTATTGAGAGGCATCTGATGACGCTTAGGAGGAATCCCCAAACCATCTAAAATCTGTGCAGCCTTAGCCTCGGCTCGGTAGCCTCCATGCATGGAGAGGTAGGATTCGATTCCACTGAGAGCCTCCATCTCCTCCTCATTCATGACAGCCTTAGTAAGAAGCTCCTCCTTTTTCTTTAAGGCTTGCCAGAGGATTTGATCCCCCATCAAGACAAGATCGAGAATCGGAGTCTCCCCAAAACGGAAATAGTCTTGGTCTAAAATCCCTATCGTCGCCTCTTTTGGGATTTGGAC
>JAKQGT010000233.1 GCA_029556005.1 Chlamydiota bacterium
TTCATTTTAAGAATTGAAGATACCGATCAATCCCGCAGCCGCCCCGAATATGAAGAGAGCATTTTCAAGGCCTTACAGTGGCTAGGAATCCATTGGGATGAAGGGCCCGATGTTGGAGGCCCTTATGGCCCTTACCGCCAATCGGAGCGGACCGAAATCTACCGTGAGTACTGCCAAAAACTTCTCGATGCAGGGAAGGCTTATAAGTGCTTTGCTACTGCCGAAGAACTGCGTGAAATGCGAGAGCTCGCTGCGAAGATGGGGCAGCGGATGGGATATGACCGGCGCTATCGCAACTTAAGTCCTGATGAGATCGCAAAGCGTGAAAAAGAAGGACAATCCTATGTCGTCCGCTTGAAAGTCCCCCTAACGGGTGAATGTGAATACGAAGATTTAACTAAGGGACGGATCACTTGCCCCTGGAGCGATGTCGATGATCAAATTCTTTTGAAATCGGATGGATTCCCCACCTATCACTTAGCCAACGTTGTCGATGACTATCTGATGAAAATCACCCACGTGATTCGGGGGGATGAATGGATGTCTTCTACCCCTAAACATATTCTTCTCTATGAGGCTTTTGGATGGAAACGGCCGCAGTTTATGCATATGCCCCTCCTTCTAGGCGCTGATGGAAAGAAACTCTCTAAGCGAAAAAATCCCACCTCGGTCTTCTATTACAAAGAGAGTGGCTATCTTCCGGAAGCTTTTTTAAACTTCTTAACTCTGATGGGCTATAGCATGCCAGAAGATAAAGAGATTTACACCCTAGAGGAAATCACCAAAGACTTTTCTATCAATCGTGTAGGGGTCTCGGGAGCCTTTTTCGATATCAAAAAACTTGATTGGATCAACCAGCAATATCTCATTAACTCCATTCCTGAAAAAAATCTTTGGGCAAAAATTAAAGAATGGGGATTTTCTGATGAACGGATGGAAAAAATCATTCCCCTCATCCATACACGCATCAAAACTTTTGGTGAGTTTATGGAGCTTTGCAATTTTTTGTTTATCAACCATATAGAACTTTCAGATGCCCTCCTGACCCCTAAAGACGTCGATAAACAAGATGTTGCCCAAATGCTTCAATGTATGATTTGGAGTATGGAAGAACAAGAAGACTGGGGCCGCGAAGGATTTCAAAAAGCTTCACGTGATGTGGCCACCTTTTTCGAGGTGAATCATAAAAAAGTGATCATGCCTCTATTATTTGCTACCATCACAGGGAAACATCAAGGCCCTCCCCTATTTGACTCTGTAAGTATTTTAGGTAAAGACCGCACCCGTGCAAGACTCTTAAATGCCATCGAATTTTTAGGGGGGATTTCAAATAAAAAAATGGGTGAACTCACAAAGAAGTGGACGGCTCCGAAGTAACAGAAATGTCTGTTTCTTCAGCAGCATCCGACATGATGTAATGGGGATCATAGGCGTTTTTATTACCACACCCCATGAGGAAAAGAAGTGGAATGAAACCTAACAACAAAACTCTCATACCTTTCTCTTTACAACGCCCTTCATGGATTGTCAATGACTTCTTGAAATGAGAGGAAAGCCCAGATACCCTATCAGTAGGAGGAACGGATGTTTGCAGTGATTTACCAAGGTTATATCAAGCCTGGCCGAGAATCAGAATATCGGGAAGCCTGGAATGCAGTCGCTCGTTACTTTGTTAAGCAAAGAGGTGCCCTGGGTTCTTGCCTCCATCGAACACCCGATGGGCTGTGGTTAGCTTATTCTCGATGGCCTGATAAGAAAACAAGAGATGCCTCTTGGCCCGGAGAAGCTGCCCCTTCAACAGAACTTCCCCTTGAAATTCGCAAAGCCGTCTTAATACTAAAAGATTGTTTAGATCAAGAGAGGAAACTTCCTGAAATTTGTATGGAAGTTATCGATGATTTATTAGTAACTTTAACAAAAAAATGAAACTTCGAAAAAAGTCCCATGACTGAATATAACAAAGAAAACCCTTTCCCCGGAAAGATTACAGACCGCTTTATTCTCAATAAGAAAGGGTCGACTAAACAAACATTCCATCTCTCTCTCGACCTTTCGGGCTCAGGGATTGCCTATAAAGCGGGAGATGCCATTGGCATTTTTCCGGAAAATCCCCCAGATCAAGTCAGTGCTCTTCTAGAAGCTCTGGGCAAGGGAGGTCATGAAGAGGTCACCGATCCTCGCTCTGGAGCTGAAATGACTTTGGAACACTTTATTAAAACCAAAACCAATCTTTTGCGTCTCACAACTCCTCTACTCAAGCTCCTAGGAGATCCCGAGCTTCTTGCACAAGAAAACAAACAAGACCGGGCTCAATTTATCGCTAATCATGATCTAATTGATCTCTTTACGATGCACCCTCCAACGGCACCCCTTCAAGAAATCATCTCTTATTTCTCTCCTCTTCTTCCCCGATTTTACTCGATTGCTTCGGCCCCCTCTCTCTCACCGACCTCTGTTGATCTTCTTGTAGCTACTTTTTCCTATACCCATGCAAATAAGGAAAGAGAAGGGATCGGCTCCCAATTTCTCTGCAAAAATGCAAAACTCCATGAAACGCCCATTCCCACTTATTTGCACCCCACCTCCACCTTCACCCTTCCCTCTCCCGATAAACCGATTCTCATGATCGGACCCGGCACAGGTGTCGCTCCCTACCGCGCCTTCTTGCAAGAGCGTGAACAAACGGGAGCTTCTGGACACAATTGGCTGATTTTCGGAGAGCGCAACCGAAAGACCGATTACTATTATGAGTCGTATTTTACTTCTCTAGAAAAAAGGAATTTTTTACGCTTAGATCTCGCTTTTTCACGAGATCAAATCGATAAAGTCTATGTCCAACACAAACTTCTAGAAAATGGCCCGGATGTGTGGAATCTGATCCAATCCGAAGGGACAATTTATATCTGTGGAGATGCTCGTCATATGGCTAAAGATGTCACCATCGCCCTCCACACGATTGCCGAAACAGAAGGAAAGCTCTCCCCTTCAGAAGCCAAAGATTTTTTCAAACACCTAAGGCGCGACAAACGCCTTCTCCTCGATGTCTACTAAAAACTCCGAAGAAGATTTGCGTTAAAAAGGGAGTGGTAATGCTGTTAAGTCTTTATCAAAAGGGACTTGTTTTTCTCCAAGATAAAAGACATAACCATGAATAAAACGGTCTTTGAATGTTTCTTTAAAATGTTTGAGCCCTCTAAAATCGTTTATATTGACTTCAACTTTCGCTTTTATTTCTATAGCGATAATTTTCCCATCTCTACTTTCTAAAATTAAGTCCACTTCCATTCCCGAAAAGTTTCGATAATAATAGAGTTGTACACTTAAATCACTCCATGTAGCTTGCTTAATTAACTCGTTAACAACAAAAGTTTCAACAGCACTTCCCCAACTTTTCTGATTTTTTTGGATACCCTTTAAGTCTAACCCTAACAAATAGGAAAGTATTCCCGTATCACTCAAATAAACCTTTGGAGATTTGACCAAACGTTTTTCAAGGTGACTAAAATAAGGGGGAAGAAGATGGACCATAAAAACCGTCTGGATAAGAGTAAAATACCGCTTCAGTGTGGTAGAAGGAATCCCACAACTGCGGCTTAGTTCATCAAAATTTAATAGATTTCCACTTCTTGTAGCTAATAATTTTAGGAGATTCGGGAGACGCGTCAATCCCTCAATCTGAGAAAGATCACGAACATCTCTTTCTAATATTGTAGTCAGATATGATTGAAACCATGCAGCTTGTCTCTGTGAATCCTTTCTATTATGAACTTCAGGAAAACCTCCTTGAATCATTCGATGCGGAGACCTCTCTTCATTTTTAGGAATTTTTAAAGGAGCATTAAAAAGAGCTGTGATCAAATCAAATGGTTTTTTTTGTATTTCATAACGCGAAAGAGGGTGTAGAGTTAATATTTCCATCCTTCCGGCTAAAGAATCGCTTAAATTAGGAAGTAAAAGGATATTTGCTGAACCTGTAAGGAGAAATTGTCCTGGAATCCGCTTCTTATCGACTTTTTCTTTAATTGCTAGAAATAGTTCTGGCACACGCTGTATTTCATCAATAATGATACGCTCAGCGTTTCGATCTAAAAAAGACTGGGGACTAGATTTTGCAGCCTCTAACTCTAATAGATCATCAAGCGTGATATATACGCATTCCTTCTTAGCAAAATGATGAGCGAGAGTGCTTTTTCCTGACTGCCTAGGGCCATTGATAAACACTACAGAGGTATCTTCTAAAGCGCGTTCAACTTTTTTCTGTATAAATCTTGGGTATTTCATAATTTAAAAATACACCACTGAATGGTTGAAATTCAACCATTATTTGGACGATTTTACAAAAATACTCGTAAAATCATCCATTTAACGAACGAATTTCGTCCGTATTATGGACGATTTTACAGGATAGTTTATTCGTAAGTGGTTAAGATACAGAAACACATCAACCCTTCCCCTCGCCCAAAAGAGGTAAGATCATCTCCTGAGGTGAAGGTGATGCCGACTTGATCCAAAGAGAGGTGCATCGCTGCTGCAATGCTACGGCGTATGTCATCAGAGCGCTTTTGAAATTTGGGACGTTTCCCTTCAATTGTTAAGGCAACGTGCTCGACTTTTTGCTTGCCCAGAGTTTCTAAGGCTTTATCGAGATAGACCCGACTATCGGTCACTCCCTCCTTGTGACAGAGGTCTATCGCGACCCGCCCCAGGATGGGAACATGGGTCAGAGAGGTAATGGCATTGCAAATGGCATGAAAAACAACGTCCCCATCGGAATCCGCATCAAGCCCTGGAGCCTCTTCAAACTCTAAGCCAGCAACGATACATTTTTTCTCCCCTTTCTCAGGAAGAAACCGGTGACTGTCTTGCCCTATTCCTGTTTTGAATTTCATCTTTTACCGTTTTGTTAAAAACAGTTATAGTGCATGAAAAAATAGGATTCAAGTTGAAAACGCTCCACATTGCTAACGTGAATTTTGAGTGGGAGCTCGAGACACGCTCACCCTTACCCCTTAAGGAAGCGTTTAGTGTCCATCCTAACTTTTTGCAATTGCAATTCATCCCTTTTTTGTATGCACCAGAAGGGGATGGCGTCGTCGTGACACACCGCCCTCCAGAAGGATATTTAAAAGATAAAGCAGCGCGCCTCCATTTATTTGATGAAGAGATTACAGGATATGATCGAATTGAGACTTGGGGATGGTCGGAAGCCATCAAACGTTGGACCCATCTCCCTTATCCTATTCCGATCAAACTGAGAGAACTGGCTTCTAAGGTGTTTGCATTTACACATAGTCCCCATTTACCTGGAGCCAAACTTCTTCATCATCAGGAGGAAGTAGAGGAATGGCTACAAACAGGTCCCTATCCAAAAGTTCTCAAAACCTGCTTTGGATTTGCAGGACGGGGGCGTTTTATATTAGAAAGCCCTGAGTATTTTGCTAAAATCCAAAAAGATGTCGTGACTGTTTTCGAAAAAGGACAACTTTTAATCGGAGAACCGTGGGTCCATCGGGAAATGGATTTTAGTACACAGTGGATGATCGATAAAGAGCCTATTTTTCTGGGAGCGACTCGAATGGAAAATACGGAGCGTGGCAGTTATTGCAAAACTTTTATGGGAGCGGAAATTCCTTTTTTAGAAGAGCATTTAGAGTGCGTCAAGGTTCCCCTGAAACACATTTGTGATGCAGGTTATAGGGGTAACTTAGGAATCGATGCCATGGTTTATAACAACACATTACACCCGATTGTTGAGATCAATTTACGCAAAACAATGGGATGGCTTGCTCTCAAATTGCAGCACAGTTTGAGTTATGAAAGTAAAGGTGCAGGACTTTTACCTACACATTTAGAAAAAATCACGTTTCCAAAACAGCTTAAGTTGTTATAGTCATCTTATGGAAGCATTCAAAATCAAAGGTGGAAATCCTTTAGAAGGACATGTCAGAGCAACGGGCGCAAAAAATGCGATCTCGAAAATGCTTGTTGCTTCTTTATTATCCGATAAGAAATGCATTTTTAAGAATGTTCCGCATATTTCTGAAGTAGAAACCACGGTCCGTCTTTGTCAAGAGATCGGAATGGAAGTGCAGTGGGATCACGATGGAGGAACAATCGAAGTGATCACTAAAGAGGTGAAGTCTTCTTATGTTCCGTTAAATTTTTCAGGGGCGAATCGGATTCCGATTTTAATGATGGGGGCTCTTCTGGGGCGCACAAAAGAAAACATTGTGGTTCCCACAGTAGGTGGATGCAATATCGGCAAACGCCCTGTCGACTTTCATATTAAAGCCTTGGAAGCTTTGGGTGCTGTTGTCGAATACCGGACGATCAAAAAAGAACGCGCCTATTTTGCCCATGCACCCGAGGGACTTCGGGGAGCTATCATCGAACTTCCTTACCCTTCCGTTATGGCAACCGAAAATGCGATCCTTGCAGCGTGTCGGGCTAAAGGACGCACAGCCATTCGGGGAGCCGCTATCGAACCTGAAATCATTGATCTTATCCTGTTCTTGCAGAAACTTGGCGTTGTGATTTATGTCGATGTGGATCGCACCATTTATGTTCAAGAAACCAAAACATTTTACGAAGTCGAACATACCGTTATCACGGACCGGATTGAAGCTGCTTGCTTAGGCATGATGGGAATTGCCACCAAGGGGAAAGTTTTTGTTGAAGGAGCCCAGCAGCCTCATATGATCACTTTCCTGAATAAACTCAGACAGATCAATGGGGGATTTGCAGTCAAAGACAACGGAATTGAATTCTTTTATCAAGGACCCCTTAAAGGGGGGCTTCATTTAGAAACCGATGTCCACCCCGGTTTCCTCACAGATTGGCAACAACCCTTTGTGGTTTTACTCACACAGGCTCTAGGAAGCTCTGTGGTTCATGAAACCGTCTATGAAAATCGGTTTGGTTATGTAGAAACTCTTAAAGACATGGGGGCCCATGTTGAACTATTCACCCAATGCTTGGGAGACCGCCCCTGCCGCTTTGCCTCACAAAACTACCAGCATAGTCTTATCGTCAAAGGCCCCACAACCTTCAAAGGGAGTGAAATCCACATCCCCGATTTAAGAGCGGGATTTGCCTACGTGATGGCAGCCCTTCTTGCCCCGGACGAGAGTCTCATCTCAGGCCTTCCCTATATCGACAGAGGCTATGAAAAGCTCGAGCTCAAATTGCAAGCTCTAGGAGCTGACATTCAGCGCATCCAGATTCCCCCTCCGGTAGAAATCTTAGAATCCTTCCAAGAAGCAGTTGTGACTTGAGGCATTTTCTAGTAAACTATCTTCATGATTCATTGGAGAACCCTTCAAAAAGATAATTTTAGAGACTGGAAAGCCCTTGCACAGTTTTTAGAAATCGATCCAAGCAAGGTCGTCCCCTCTCCTTTTTTTCCTTTAAATATGCCAAGAAGACTGGCTGAAAAGGTGGAAAAAGGGAGGCTTGAGGATCCTATTCTGCGCCAATTTTTACCCACCTTTGAGGAAGAAAAAATCGTTGAAGGCTTCTCTAGAGATCCTGTCTCAGATCGATCCTTTCAGAAAACACCCCGTCTCTTGCAGAAATATCCCGGAAGAGCTCTCCTGATCTGTACGAGTGCCTGCGTCATGCATTGCCGTTTTTGTTTTCGGCAAAACTATCCCTATGAAGGGACAAACGATTTTGAGGAAGAACTCTCCCTTATCGCACAAGACCCCTCTCTCATTGAAGTGATTCTGAGTGGGGGAGACCCCCTTTCTTTAAGCGATGAGAGACTAAAAGATTTGATTGAAGGTCTTGAAAAAATCCCTCATATTAAACTCCTCCGTTTCCATACCCGCTTCCCTATTGGCATCCCAGAAAGAATCACCGAAGCCTTTGTAAACATCCTCAAGACAAGCAGACTGCAAACGGTTTTTATATTGCATACCAATCATCCTCGAGAACTGGATGGAGATGTCTTTGGAGCTCTCCAGAAAATCCCCGGAACGCTATTAAGTCAAACCGTTCTCATCAAGGGTGTTAATGATTCCCTCGAAACCCTAAAAGAGCTTTTTTTAACCCTCTCTTGCCAGGGGATTATCCCCTACTATCTCCACCAACTCGACCGAGTCAAACAAGCAAGCCATTTTGAAGTTCCTATTGCAGAAGGACTCGAACTCATTCAAAAACTCAGGGGGTGTTTACCAGGGTATGCAGTTCCAACTTATGTGCAAGAAATCCCCTTTGAGAATGCAAAGTCTATTATTACATAACGCGAATTGCGGATTACATCCGATCTAGCGTCTCTAACCCAAGAATGTAGAGCCCCTGCTTCAAAATGCGGGCAGTAAGCTCGGAGAGAGCTAAGCGACTGTTTTCTTCAGGAGAGCCTTCTACTCGGCAGTCGCGAAAAAAAGCATGAAACTTTTCGGCTAAACCGTAGAGATAATCAGAAAGACGATTAGGCAGAAGATCTCGATCCATCACCGCTAAGGTTTCCCCAAACTGCCTAATCTGAAGTCCTAATGCAACTTCTGTCGGATGTTTGAGAATAAGGGGTGTCGTAGCCATAATCGCCCCAATATCCTTACCACATTTCCGCTTGATTCCTTGAATACGTACATAGGAATAGAGAAGGTAGGCAGCAGTGTTCCCTTCAAAATTTAACATCCGATCGTAGCTAAAGATATAATCTTTCAAGCGGTGACACGAGAGGTCGGCATACTTCACTGCATCGATTCCCAAAATGCGAGAGAGGTGATCGAGCTCCCCTTCTGTAATAGCTTCTAAACGTTCTTGAAGGAGCATGCGGGCACGATTAACTGCTTCTTGGAGAAGATCGATCAACCTTTCCGTTTCCCCTGAGCGTGTTTTGAATTTTTTTCCATCAGGACCTAAGACAACGCCAAAAGGAACATGTTCAATGAGCGTTTTTTCGGGGTCGTAGTAACCCGCTTTTTGAGCCGCTTTAAAAACCATTTGAAAATGGAGTTGTTGTCCTGCATCCACAACATAGATGATCCGATCGGCTTTCTCTTCTGAAACGCGTTGCAGAAGGGCTGCTGTATCGGTAGTTCCATAGTTATATCCTCCATCACTTTTTTGGAGAATTAGGGGAAGGGGCATCCCATCTTTACTCTTAAAACCTTCAAGAAAAACGCATTTGGCACCATCAGTAATTTCTAGGATCCCTTTTTTTTCATAATCAGCAACCACTTGGGGAAGCATCGGGTTATAAAAGGACTCGCCACGCTCTGTTAAAGTCACCTTTAACACATCGTAGATCTCTTGAAACCCCTGGCGAGAGATTTCACAAATTCTTTCCCATGCTGCAATCGCCTCTTTTTCCCCTCCTTGCAAACGGACCACTTGGAGTTGCGAACGCTTTTTAAAGTCGGGATCTGCATCAAAAAGTTTTTTTGAAGCACGGTACCAATTCATGAGAGATGAAAGATCGGTCTTCTTCGCCCCTGTTAAGACGTCAGGTTCCTTCTCTTTCAAATAGGTGATGAGCATCCCAAACTGTGTTCCCCAATCTCCAATATGATTGAGTCTTAATACATCGTGTCCTAAAAATTCGAAGAGACGAGCTAAACTTTCCCCAATAATGGTGGAGCGTAAATGACCGACATGAAGCTCTTTAGCAACATTAGGAGAAGAAAACTCCACAATGATTTTTTTTCGCTTCTCTAAGGGAGGAACACCCAATCGTGAATCAGCAGCCACTTGGGTGAGTTCTTGAGAAAGAAAGTCAGGCGTTAGGGTAATATTGATAAACCCTGGGCCTGCGACCTCAAGCTTCTCTATCCTAGGATCTCCCTCCCACTTTTCTACAATTTGCTCGGCAATCTTTCGGGGATTTTGACCTAATAGCTTGGCCAACTTCATCGCAGAATTGCATTGATAATGCCCAAATTGCTCCTGACTGCTTTGCGTAATATCTGCTAACAGCTCTTGATCAGAGAAAAGTTCTTGGATTATGGCGGTGGCTTGATTTTGAATCAGTGTGGAAAGGTTTTGCATAATTAAATTTTTTTGTAGCGGTTTTTTTTCCTCCTAAAATAACATTCGTCCTCTCTAGAAATCAACTTGAATATAATGAATTCTTCGGGTACGATGGCCTAACTTGTGTTGAATTAAGGAATAGCAATGGCAAACTTGGTCATTAATAAAAGCTTGAAAGAGCTACTCACCGACTACCTGAAGAAAAACAAAAAGTCTGATCTCTTAACGACCTACTTCTTCTTTCTAGAGAAAAAGTACAACATCCAACCTGTCCTTTTCTTGCGAGAAAAAACGATCTATCAAAGTAAAGAAGAAGTTTTAAAGAAAGTGGAAGAGGAAGGCAAACTCTGGCGGGAAACGGAAATTAAAATCCAAGTAGGACAACAGGCGGTTAACGAACTCACGCGAAAAATCTATATTTGTCCGTTTACAGGGAAAGTTTTTGGTGACAACACCCATCCTAACCCTCAAGATGCCATCTATGATTGGGTTTCAAGATGTCCTGAAAATAAAGAGCGTATCGATGGCATGATTGTTAAACGCTTTTTTGTTTCTGAAGATCCTGAAGTGATTAAAAACTATATTCAAAAAAGGCGTGAGCCCATTTCAAAAATTGTGTTTTCTTCAGGACTGACCGGTAAACTTTTTAATAGTAAAAAGGCTGTCGTAGAAGATTTTGAAAAAAATCAATTGAAACCGATGGAATTAATTGATGTTCCGGGGCAAAACCGCTTCAAAATCGAAGAGCATTTTTTAACCTTTATTCAAGACCAGCTTGATGACTCCAAAATTTCTGCATTCGTTGATGCCATGAGCGCTTATGATGAGTTTTCCAAGCATGTGGAACGCTGGGTTGAAGAAAACCAATAGGTGGGTCACTTCCTCAGCTGAGGAAACCCAAGAAATCGGAAAACTGTTAGCGGAAGGCTTGCCAAAGCCCCTTGTGATCTGTTTTTCTGGTGACTTAGGAGCGGGAAAGACAACGCTCATCAAAGGATTCGCTTCAGCTTTAACGGGAATCAATTCTCACGAAGTCAACAGCCCGACCTTCACCTACCTCAATATCTATGAAGGAACCGAAACCCTCTACCATTTTGACCTCTACCGATTATCAGGAGCCGAAGATTTTTTAATGCGCGGTTTTGACGAATACTTTGAAGGCATTTGCTGCATCGAATGGGCAGAGAAAATTGAAGAAATCCTCCCTAGCAACAAGGCTTTCATCACAATTAAGTACTTAGGAGAAACAAAAAGAGAAATTTCTTATGAAATTTAAAAGTGTTCGGTTTGTGACCTCAGCTTTAAAACCTGAAGAATGGCCCGTCAGTGATCTCCCTGAGGTGGCTATCGTCGGACGCTCCAATGTAGGCAAATCTTCTCTGATCAATCATCTACTCCAATCGAAAACAGTTGCCAAAGTCTCTTCCACTCCAGGGAAAACGCAGCGTATCAACTACTTTCTCATCGATAACACCTTTCATTTGGTCGACCTTCCAGGATATGGTTATGCCAAAACCCCCAAGTCCCTCCAAAAAGAGTGGGGACAGTGGATGGAAACCTATTTTTTGGAGCGCCCCTTAAGACTCGTCCTCTTTTTAATCGATTCGAGACGAGAAGGACTTACTATAGAAGATGCCCAATTTCTAGAGTGGGCTAAACATCATCATATTCCCCTCCTTGTGATCCTCACAAAAGGAGATAAACTTTCAAAAAGAGAGCGCGACGAGAAATCCCATCTTCTGTATTCTGTTAAAGAAGGCAAATGCCGGGAAATTCTTATCCGCAAGATAAACGAAGCCCTTTAATACGGAAGTCAATGCATGGGATTGATTCACAAAGATACCTTTGTCTGCTTTGACTGTGAAGCAACAGGGCTCGATCCAGAGCAAGACCGCATTATCGAAATTGCCGTTTGTAAGTTTACCTTTGATGAGGTCCTTGTCTCACGCGAAGATCTGATCAACCCGGGTATTTCTATTCCTCAGCACACCATTGAGATCCACCATATCACCGATGACATGGTGGCAGGAAAGCCTCCCATCAAGGAGATCCTTTCCGAATATTTAAATATCATCGACAACCACGTTTTGATTGGTCATGCAATCCCTTTTGACATTGCCCTTCTTAATCAAGAGGCCAAGCGGTGTCTCATAGAAACCCAGCTCTCTTCTCTAAAATATTTAGATACGTTGCGTATGGCCCGCCTTTATGGAGAGAGCCCGACAAATTCTCTAGAAAGTCTGCGTAAACATTTTAACATCGAAGCCCATGGAGCTCACCGCGCTATGAGCGATGTCATTGTCAACATTGAAGTCTTTAAACACCTGAGCCGTAAATTTAAAACAACAGAAGAAGCCCTCAAGCGCTTAGAAAAACCCATTCAGCTAAAAACAATGCCTTTAGGTAAACATAAAGGACGCCCCTTTCGCGATATTCCCATCGAATACCTCAGGTGGGCTGCCCACCAAAACTTCGACCAGGATCTCCTTTTCTCCCTTCGCTCTGAGCTAAAAAAACGGAAACAAGGCAACCTTTTTTCACAAGCCAGCAACCCTTTTTCGGAGCTTTGAAGATTCCTATGAAACTCTCTTTACAAGACCTAGATATTCAGGGGAAAAAAGTTCTCATGCGTGTCGACTTTAATGTTCCTCTTCATCCCGATGGCAGTATTAGTGATGATACCCGTATTCGCCTTACACTTCCCTCAATTGAATATGTGTTAAATCAAGGGGGTGCACTGATTTTAATGAGTCACTTTGGTCGCCCTAAGGGAATACCCAACCCAGCTTTTTCCTTAAAACCTTGTGCAGAGCGTCTCAGTCAACTCCTCGGGAAAGAGGTCAGACTGATCGCTACTTATGCCCAAGCTAAAGAGATCCATCCTGGGGAGGTCGTCCTTCTTGAAAATCTCCGTTTTCATGAAGGAGAAGAACATCCTGAAAAGGATCCTAGTTTTGCAAAATCCCTAGCAGAGCTCGGAGATATCTATGTCAATAATGCCTTTGGAACTGCCCATCGTAACCATGCCTCAACAGCAGTCATTACCGAGTACTTCCCTAAGAAAAGTGCCATGGGTTTTTTAATGGAAAAAGAGGTCTCTTTCCTCTCTCAAGTCGTTATCTCCCCTAAGCGCCCTTTTTATGCAATCTTAGGAGGGGCCAAAGTGAGTTCTAAAATTGGAGTTCTCGAATCCCTAATTCAAAAGATCGATGCGATCTTTATCGGAGGGGGGATGGCTTTTACTTTTTTAAAAGTTCAAGGGATTTCTATTGGAGACTCGATTTGCGATGATGCCCTAATAGAAAAAGCTCAGGCCTTTTTGAAAGGATGTCTTGAAAAAGCGATTCAAGTCCACTTACCTGTAGACATTATCATTACAAATGGCACCGAAAACCAAGTAGTTCTAGTCAAAGAGGGAATCCCCTCTGGTTGGAAAGGGATGGATATCGGGCCGAAAACACTAGAACAGTGGGTCCCCCTTTTAGAGAAAGCGGCTACCATTTTTTGGAATGGCCCCATGGGAGT
>JAKQGT010000249.1 GCA_029556005.1 Chlamydiota bacterium
TGGTCGATCCATTTTTGGCGACGGCTCCCACACTCAATGATCCATTCAGGGTCGATTTCAAAAGCGGTGAGGTATTGCTTTTTGATCTCATCGGGGATCCGTTCAATTTCTAAAACAGACCCATCGAAATACTTGAGATCATCGATCATCTGTTCATCCCAAATCTTAAGTTCTTTGAGTTTTTCCACTAGATAGGGATTGCAGATCGTGAACTCTCCTGAGAGGTTAGACTTAGCATAGAGGTTTTTATAGTTGGGTTCATTAGAGGAGGTGACCCCTGCAATGTTTGCGATGGTGGCTGTTGGAGCGATCGCCATCACGTTACTATGACGCATCCCGTGTTTCTGCACAGACTCGCGCACCTTATCCCAGTTCATCGATTTGCTTCGGTCCATGGTGACTTTTTCTCCGCGCGCTTTTTCCAAAAGATCGATGGTATCGATCGGAAGGAGGCCCCGCTCCCATTTAGAGCCTTTGTAGCTGGGATAGGGATTGCGCTCTTTGGCCAGTTCACTAGAATAAAGGATCGCATAGTAAGAGATCATTTCCATACTATTATCGGCAAACTGCACCGCTTCATGGCTAGCATAGCTGATGCTCATGATGTTCAGCGCATCCTGGAAACCCATAAAGCCAAGTCCAATGGCACGGTGGCTCATGTTTGCTGTCCGTGTTTCGGGGATGGGGTAGAAATTGACATCAATGACGTTATCGAGCATGCGAATCGCTGTTTTAATCGTCCGCGACAGTTTTTTCTCATCGAGCCCTTGAGGAGTCACATGTTCGACTAAGTTGATGGACCCCAGGTTGCAAACAGCGGTTTCTTCTTTAGAAGTGTTTAGGGTGATTTCTGTACACAGGTTCGAGCTATGCACAACCCCGACGTGATCTTGGGGAGAACGGATATTGCAAGGATCTTTAAAGGTGATCCAAGGGTGTCCTGTTTCAAAGAGCATACTGAGCATTTTGCGCCAAAGCTGCAACGCTTCTACCCGTTTAAAGAGGCGGATTTGTCCATCATCAGCCATTTTTTCGTAGGCAATATACCGTTTTTCAAACGCTTGGCCGTATAGATCATGAAGATCTTTCACTTCATCAGGGGTAAATAGGGTCCACTGTCCATTTTCTTTAACCCGTTTCATGAAAAGATCGGGGATCCAGTTGGCTGTATTCATATCGTGGGTGCGGCGCCGTTCATCCCCTGTATTTTTTCGGAGTTCTAAAAAGTCTTCAATGTCAATGTGCCAGGTTTCGAGGTAAGCGCAAGCGACCCCTTTCCGTTTTCCTCCCTGGTTTACAGCAACGGCCGTATCGTTAGCGACTTTAAGGAAGGGAATGATCCCTTGGCTTTGTCCATTGGTCCCTTTAATACGGGCTCCCGCACCTCTAACATTCGTCCAGTCATTCCCCAGACCGCCAGCCCATTTAGAAAGCTGGGCATTATCAGAGATTGTTTTGAAGATGTTTTCTAAATCATCTCCGACAGTGGAAAGGTAGCAGGAACTGAGTTGAGAGTGGGTCGTTCCGGAATTAAAGAGGGTCGGAGTCGCCGAGAGGTAGTGGAACTGGGAGAGGACATTATAAAACTCGATGGTGCGCGCGGTTTTCTCTTTCTCATTAATAGAGAGTCCCATGGCAACGCGCATCCAGAAAATCTGCGGGGTTTCAATGCGGCGCCAATCATCATGAATAAAGTAACGATCATAGAGTGTTTGGAGGCCTAAGAATTGAAATTTGTCGTCACGCTTAAGATCCATCGCTTTTCCGATGGCGTCGAGATCAAAGGAGCCCAACTCTGTAGAGAGGCGCTCAATCTTGATTCCATGCGCAATGTACTCTTTGAAATAGTCCCGATGGCGGTTTTGGAGATTGGGATCGAGAAAATCCGTTCCGAGAGTTTCTCTATAGATTTTATCTAAGAGGAGGCGGGCAGCAATTTTTGAATAAGCGGGATCTTTTTCAATCTGAGCTTTTGTGGCCATGATGAGGGCTTGATCGATTTCGTCTTCTTTAATCCCATCATAGAAATTAAGAATCGCGCTTTCTAAAAGCTCTTCAGGAGAGGCGATGGTTTCAAAATCTGCGCAGGCATGGTCAAGACGATCGAGGAGATGGGTTTCAGAGATCGTATTCTTTTCGCCAGTAATGGTTTCGAATGAAAAAACGCGTTCATCTTTTTTTGCTTTCCGCCGTTTTTTGGTTTGCACTTCAGGAACAGCACTGGTTTGCTCTCCATGGGCTGCGCGATAGAGGATGTAGTCTTTTGCCGCTTGGAAATAGCCGGCACGCATCAACACTTCTTCAACAAGATTTTGCAAGTGATGGACATGCAAGGGCTCGGTTTTCGCTAGCTGCACAGCTTCTTCAACGACTTGTTGGGAAAGGGTATTGACAATCGAAATAATTTGATCAGGAGTTGCCCCTTCAATCTTGTTGACCCGTCTAAAAATACGTTCGATGGAGGCTGCGATTTTGATAGGATTGAAACGGACAGGGGAGGCGCTATCCTTGCGGATAATCTTTAGGTTGCGAGGGTCATCAGAACGGAGGGCTTTGTGGTGATCGCGGTAAATAATGTAATCGCGGGCGACATCATGATGTCCGTTTTTCATGAGGGTGACTTCAACAAGGTCTTGGATCCCTTCCACATTGAGTGAGACATTTTTGCGTGCGAGTTCAAATAATTGTTCCACCACTTGAGTCGTGATGGCATCAGCTGTTTCTTTGATATCGCTGGGAAGTTCTTCTTCCTTTTCAACTTTTTTTGTGTCGCGAAAAGCAGCTTCAATGGCTTTATAAATCCGTTCTTTTCGAAAGGGGACAATCGTTCCATTCCGCTTCATAACGGTGAAAGTATTCTCTCCAACAATGATGTTATCGCGGACGATCTCACTCTTCACTGTTTTGAGTAGCTCTTTAGAATTAGTCAGCGTTTTGGACTCTGATTTTACCATATTAATACCTCGATTTCGCAATTAAAGTGTTATAAATTTGCATTTTCCATAAATTACCCCTTCTACAACATCTAGTACTTTTCTGATTGCTTAACCCACTATATATTGTAGCAGAAATCAATAAGTCTACAAAAAAGTTCCACAAAACACAAAAAAAATTTTCGGAATTTTTCAAGCGTTAGAAAAGGAGTTGATTATGTTTGCAGGATATAAAACAAGCGTAAAGAAAATCGATTTTTTCGCCAAAAACTTTTCGCTGTGCTATGCTTATTTATAAATTTAGAGTAGAATACTTGTATGAGACAAATTTATTTAATCCCCAACATTATTACAGCGTTTGGTCTCTCTTGTGGGCTTTTTGTCATTTTTAAAGTGAATATGACAGAGCCGGGAGCTGGGATGTATGAACTACTGTATTCCTCCGCGCTTCTCCTCTTGCTGGCAGCTTTTGCAGACTTGCTTGATGGAGCTGTTGCACGGATTATCCGAGCAGAAAGTGAGTTCGGATCGATGTTCGATTCTTTGGCCGATGCCATTTCCTTTGGGGTAGCTCCCTCCGTTCTTTTTTTAAAAAGTTTATCTTTGGAGCCTGCAACAGGGCTTTCCTTTTTTGCTGTAGTCGGGGCCATGCTCTATACGATTTGTGGGGTCCTTCGTTTAGTACGGTTTAATGTAAAGGCACATGAAGTCCAAAATAATAAGGATGCCATGGCCGCTTACAAAAAAAACTTTACAGGCCCCCGCTCCTGCTGCAGGAATCGGAAGGCCTGTAAAGTTTTT